>DAHUYY010000138.1 GCA_027306845.1 Vulcanimicrobiota bacterium
CCCCGGTCTTCGCACGAATCTCGTCGACGCTATAATTAGCGGCGATGAGTTCGTCGTAGTTCGCCATATCGACCCCGAGATAACAGGGTTGCAGAATCTGCGGCGAGGTAATGCGTAGGTGAACTTCGCGCGCGCCTGCCTCTCGCAACAACGCGACGATACGCGGCGTCGTCGTACCGCGCACGATCGAATCGTCGACAACGACGACGCGCTGGCCGCGCAAGTTTTCGACAACCGGGTTGAATTTCAAGTGCACGCCACGCGACCGCATCGATTGATCGGGGCTGATAAACGTTCGCCCGATATAACGATTTTTTATGAGTCCCTCGACGTAGGGGAGCCCGCTCTCGGTGGCATAGCCGATCCCGCCGGGGACGGCGGAATCCGGAACCGCCATCACGCAGTCGGCGACGACGGGATGTTCGCGCGCGAGGCGACGACCCATTTCGTGGCGCGCCATGTAGATCGACCGATTATCGAGTTTGGAATCCGGTCGCGCAAAATAAATATACTCAAACATGCAAAGCGCAGGAAATTCATCGCGCACGTGTACGTGATGCGACGTAATGCCTTCACGCGTTACGTGTACGATCTCTCCCGCTTCAACTTCGCGGAGGTAGCGGGCCCCGACCGTCGCAAGCGCGCACGACTCACTGGCGACGACATAGCCACCATCGTCGAAGGTGCCGAGACAGAGCGGACGCACGCCCCACGGGTCGCGAAAGGCAAAGAGTTCGCTCTCCGAGCACAACACGATTGAATAGGCACCGCGCGCCTGTTGCATGGCCGCCTCGATCCGTTCGATCATCGTTCCGGAGCTCTCGACGACGAGTTTTGCCAGCACTTCGGTATCCGAGGATGCCTGCATGACGGTTCCGGTCGGCAACGCCGCGCGAAGTTCGTCGGTATTCGTGAGGTTGCCGTTATGCGCTAATGCGAATTCGCCGATATCGGTGCGTTCGAGTAAGGGTTGCGCGTTCACGACCACCGAGGAGCCCGTCGTGGAATAGCGGGTATGGCCGACCGCGAGATGCCCGCTGAGTTGCGCGAGGATCTCCTCGTCAAAAATCGCTCCGAGCAAGCCCATCTCTTTATGCGAACGAAGCGTTCCGCCATCACCGGCAGCGATGCCGGCCGATTCTTGGCCGCGATGCTGGAGTGCATAGAGGCCGAAATAGGCAAGTCGCGCCGCATCACGACCTGGGGCGAAGAGACCGACGATCCCGCACACCTTCGTTCGCTAATCGTTCGAGCGGCGGCCGCCGAAAATTTGCAACAACGCGAGAAAGATATTAATAGCGTCGAGGTAGATGCTTACCGCCAACATGATCGCACTCGAGCCGCTCCCGCCGGCGCGGATACGAGCGAAATCGGCGAGCGTTAATCCGGCGAAGATGAAGAGCACCACCCACGATATCGCCGTCGGCGAAACAAAATGGACGAAGAGCGAAACGATGCTGATGACGATAATCGCCATGAGCGCCATCATCAACACGCCGTAGAGACGGCGGAAATCGAAGGTGGTCGCATAGACGATCGCACCGAGTCCGAGCATCCCAAGCCCGGTCGTCAGTGCCGCGTTCATAACGATGCTCGGGCCGTCGATATGCGCGTAATAAGCGATCGTCGGCGCTATGCCGATGCCTTCAAGGAAGGTGAACGCATAGAACAATAACAGGGCGACGGGTTCGTTCGCACTCATGCGCCCGATGGCAATGAGCAATACGAAACCACCGATCAGCGCAGCAAAAGCGAAAATGCCGGGCGCCATATCGCGAAAAAGATAGGCGGCGAGCGCCGTTATACAGAGCCCAAGCCCGGTGATTCCGAGCACTTGGCTCAAGAGTGCGGGTGTCGATGCCGTTGCCCCGTACGGGGAAGGCGGTTGTAACCGGTAGTTCATCGCTCTCTATAATCGCTCATGGAGGCGTTAAGGTTCCCTTCACCTTGCAGCCCCCCTGCCGAGGTTGCCCGCCCCTCGTTGTAGGAGCGCTCCTTCCGCTCGGCGATCGAGAGCCGCCACGGTCACGGCTGCGAGCCTTTAAAACTGCGCGATATCGGTGCGAAACGTGAGATCTGCGTCGCCGAAGCGCTCGCGGAGCGTGCGCACGCCGGCGTAGGCACGGGCGCGCGCTTCGTCGAGCGTGGCGCCGACCGCGCTCACCGTCAGAACGCGCCCCCCCGAACTGCTCACCATACCGTCGACGAGTTGCGAACCGCCCCAGAAGAGGCGCACTCCCTCGGGAAGTTGTACCTCGGCGGGCAGATTCGTAACCGGTGTGCTTTCGAGCGGGTAGCGCGAACTTGCCAACACGACCCCGACGCACGGCTCGGGATTGACGCGAGCGACGGAGAGATCGAGCGAGCCCTCGGCGCACGATTTGAGCAGCGCCGCAAAATCACCACCGATACGCGGCACGATCGCTTGCGTCTCGGGATCGCCGAAACGCACGTTAAATTCGATGACCTTCGGTCCGTCTGCACACCACATCAGCCCGGCGTAAAGCACGCCGACATAGCGTTCGTTCTCTGCGGCGAGGCCGCGCAACATCGGCGCAAAGATCTGCTCGCGCACGATATCCATATAGCCTTCGGGAAAACCGTGCGGCGGAGAGTAGGCTCCCATTCCACCGGTATTGGGACCGGTATCGCCGTCGCCCGCGCGTTTATAATCGCAGGCGGCGATAAACGGCATCATCGCACGTCCGTCGCAGAGTGCGAAAACCGAGAGCTCGCGCCCGATTAAACGCTCTTCGAGAACGATATCGGTCCCGCCACCGGGAATCGCTCGCTCGCCGTACCAACGAGCGAGCAGCGCTTCAGCCTCGACCGGCCCTGCGGCGACGACGACCCCTTTGCCGGCAGCGAGGCCGTCGGCTTTCACGACGACTCCGCGCTCGCCCCACGACGCAAGCACTTTGCGCGCCGTATCGAGCGTGTGCACGACGGCGTAGCGGGCGGTTGGAACGCCGTTGCGCTCCATAAAGCGTTTAGCGAAGCTCTTCGAACTCTCCAACCGTCCGATCGAACGGTTCGGTCCAAAAACGGAGAGCCCGACTTCGCGCGCCCGATCGGCAACGCCGGCGGCAATCGCGGTCTCCGGGCCGATGACGACGAGATCGATCTTTTCCTCGAGCGCGCGCTCTGCGATCGCTTTCGCGTCGGTGACCGATAGATTCCAATTCGTTCCGTAGAGCGCCGTGCCGGCGTTTCCCGGCGTCGTAAAGAGCGCTTCGCAGGAAGGCGAAGCCGCGAGACGCCAACCAAGCGCATCTTCGCGGGCCCCATTGCCGATCAGTAATATGCGCATTACTCCCACTCAACCGTCGCCGGAGGTTTCGAGGTGATGTCATAGGCGATGCGATTTACGCCGGGGACCTCGTTCACGATACGGGTCGAGATGCGCGCGAGCAGATCGTGCGGCAGGCGCGCCCAATCGGCCGTCATTCCGTCCTCGCTGACGATCGCGCGCACGGCAACGAGATTTGCATACGTGCGACCGTCGCCCATCACCCCAACCGACTTCACCGGCGTCAGAACGGCAAAGTATTGCCACGGGTGCGGATCGAGTGCGGTGCGTTCGATCTCCTCGCGTACGATCGCGTCGGCTTCGCGCACGATTTCCAGCCGCTCTTCATCGATCGCTCCGATAATGCGCACGGCGAGCCCCGGGCCCGGAAACGGCTGCCGGGCGACGATGTGTTCCGGTAATCCGAGCACGCGTCCGAGCGCGCGCACTTCGTCCTTAAAGAGCGCGCGTAGTGGTTCTACGAGCGCGAAGTTCATGTGCTCCGGGAGGCCGCCGACGTTATGGTGGGACTTGATTTTATGTCCGGCTTTGCTTTGCGGCGTCTTCGATTCGATAACGTCGGGGTAGAGCGTTCCCTGAACGAGATACCCGACATCGGGCAATTTGGCCGCTTCTTCTTCGAATATCGCGATGAACTCGTGCCCGATCAGAATGCGCTTGCGTTCGGGATCTTCTACGCCCGCGAGCTTCGCGAGAAAACGCTCCGCCGCATCGACGTGAATGACGTTGAGATGCAGGACGTCGCGGAATGCCGCCAACACTTCTTTCGCTTCGTTTTTTCGCAATAAACCATGATCGACGAAAATGCACGTGAGTTGTTCGCCGATCGCGCGCGCGACCAGAGTCGCAGCGACCGCCGAATCGACGCCGCCCGAGAGCGCACAGATGACGCGACGCCCCCCGACTCGCTCGCGGATCTCGGCGACACTGCTCTCGAGAAACGAGTCCATCGCCCAATTCGGAGTAATCTTTGCAACCTCGCGAAGAAAATTCTCGATGAGTTGCTTTCCGTACTCGGTATGAACGACTTCGGGATGGAACTGCACCCCGACCATCCGTCGCTTCTTGCTGCCGATCGCGGCGATCGAGCAGCGCGGCGTCGCCGCCAGGGGCGTAAAATCGCCCGGTAATCGTTGCACGGAGTCGCCGTGCGACATCCAGACCCGCGACTGCTCCGGAACTCCGGCGAGTAGCGGGTGCGACGGGTCGAGGACGCGCAGCGTCGCCGGCCCGTATTCGGGGGCGCCTCCGGAGACCAACTCCGCACCGACTTCGCGTGCGATCAGCTGCATGCCGTAACAGATCCCCAGCATCGGAAGCCCGCTTGCAAAGACGGCGGCATCGCAGGTCGGCGCGCCCTCGGCGAGAGTGCTCTCCGGTCCACCGGAGAGGACGAGCGCCGCGGGATCGAGTGCGAGACTATCTTTCCAGGGCCGGTCGTACGGAACGATTTCGCAATAATACCCCGCCTCTCGCACGCGTCGGGCGATCAGCTGGCTATATTGCGCTCCAAAGTCGAGGATGACGACGGTCTTCATTCGGTTATGTTAGCACCTCCGCCAAACGTCCGGAGTCGCGCGCGAATTCCAACTCCATAGCAATTCGCTCTCCGACCGAGATATCGCGCCCCCACCGATATGAAGAGTACGGCGTAAAGCGCGTCCCGGGCGAGCCCGGTATTCGCAGCGACACGTCGTAGCAAACAAACTCTTTCGGAGGGCCGGCGACGATCGCGCACTGTAACGCAAACGGCCCGATCGCCCCCGGCGGCAAAGCATCGCGAGCGGCGGCGACGAAACGCTCGCCCATTTCGAATGCCGATTCCAACGTTGATTCCGTGAGCGTCGCTGCGATGTGCCCCGCTTCTTCCAAGCGCATCGGAACGTCGCGCAACTGCTCGTAGACCGACGGCGGGACGTTACGAAAACCTTCGAGGTTAGTTTGACGGCGCGTATCGGTTCCCATCAACTCGAGCTCTCCGAGCATCGGCGAATAGAAAAAATTCAAATTGATCGACGGCCCGAGGGCAAACTCCTCAACGATCGCTCCGGCGAGCCCGGCTTCATCGAGAATTCCCTCGGAGATGAGGTGCTCGCTCACTTCACGATATTGTTCCGGGCTCGCGCAGAGAAAGAATGCTCGTTCGAAGCGCACCCGCGCATGCGGTGCCTTCACCATCACCAAGCGATCGATTTCCTCGGGCGAGGCGAACTGACGCGGATGGCGGATGCCCGCCTTCGCCAACAACTCGTATTGGTTACCCGCCGCGGCAC
>DAHUYY010000139.1 GCA_027306845.1 Vulcanimicrobiota bacterium
GCGAAGTTCCAGGCGATCGGGGCCAAGATCCCCAAGGGCGTGCTGTTGTACGGCCCGCCCGGCACTGGCAAGACGCTGCTCGCCCGCGCGGTCGCGGGTGAGGCGGGCGTCCCGTTCTACTCGATCTCCGGCTCGGACTTCGTCGAGATGTTCGTCGGCGTCGGTGCATCGCGCGTTCGCGATCTTTTCGAACAGGCAAAGAAATCCGCACCCTGCATCATCTTCATCGATGAGATCGACGCGGTCGGTCGGCAGCGCGGCGCCGGGCTCGGCGGCGGCCACGACGAGCGCGAGCAAACGCTCAATCAACTCTTGGTGGAGATGGACGGCTTCGACCAAAATACCGGCGTCATTCTCATCGCGGCGACCAATCGCCCCGACGTTCTCGACCCGGCACTCTTGCGGCCGGGGCGCTTCGATCGGCAGATCGTGGTCGATCGCGCGGATTTAAAGGGACGCCAAAAGATTTTGGCGGTGCACGCGCGCAACAAGCCGCTCGCGCGCGAAGTGCAGCTCGACACGTTGGCAAAACGGACCCCGGGATTCTCGGGCGCCGATTTAGAGAATCTGTTGAACGAGGCCGCGCTTCTCGCGGCGCGTCGGAACAAGAGCGTCATCGAGATGGCCGATTGCGATGAAGCGATCGATCGCGTCATGGTCGGCCCCGAACGCAAATCGATGGTGATGTCGCAGAAAGAGAAAGAGAATACCGCCTATCACGAATCGGGGCACGCTATTCTCGGTGCGATGCTCGACAAATCCGATCCCATCCATAAGGTGACGATCATCCCGCGGGGAATGGCGCTCGGCATTACCTGGTCGCTCCCCGAGGACGATCGCCATAGCGTCACGCGCGAGGAGCTTCTCTCCGATATCACGATGGCGCTCGGCGGTCGTCTCGCCGAGGAGATACAGTTCGGCGACGTTACGACCGGTGCGAGCAACGACTTTGAAAAGGCCACGCAACTCGCGCGGCGGATGGTAACGCAATACGGCATGAGCGATCTCGGCCCGATTCAGTACGGGCGCGGCGCGCACCAAGTTTTTCTCGGGCGCGATTTCGGCGAGGAACGGAATTACTCCGAAGAGGTGGCGAGCAAGATCGACTCGGAGGTGCGCCGCATCGTCGAGACCTGTTACGAACGCGGGCGTCAGTTGCTGACCGCGAATTGGGAGAAGGTCGAGCGGATGGTCGCCTCGCTGTTGGAGCACGAAACGGTGGAGGCCGACGAAGTGATGGCGATCGTCGAAGGGCGTCCGTACGATCGCGATTCCGATGAAAATACACCGGAGCCCTCGACTCCCCCCGACCGCACCGTCGGCCTTCCGGCCGATCGTGGGGATGCGCATCGCGTGCCGCCGACGATCTCGCCGGAGCCGGCGTGAAGCGTCTCGCGCACGCGATCCTCGCGTTTATCGTTCTCGCGCCGCTCCTCGCCTCTCCCCGTGCAAACGCGGAGCCGGGCACGACCTTCGGCGAACTGCGCAGCGGCGCGAGCTACTCGTTTGCCGCCGACCCAGGCGCGCCGACGGCGGCGATTGGGCTCTGGCTGCGGGTACCGGCAAGCGGCTATTCGTTCGATGCTCCGGGGATCGCCGATCTCGCGGCACACGCGCTCGCCGATGCGCCGATCGTCGGCGGTACTTCGCTACGCGAGATCGTCGACAACGCCGGGGGAACGATCGAAATCGAGCCCTCGCCGAATCTCTTGGGGATCAGCATCGTCGTTCCCAAGGCTGATGCATCGGCGACGCTCCACGCATTAACGCAAGCCTATTTTGCCGGCTCGATCGACGAGAAATCGCTCGACGAAGCGCGCCATGAAACCAGCGTGCGCGCCGTTGAAGAGCGATTTAATATCGAGAACGAACTGCAGACCCATCTCTTCGCAGCGCTCTTTTCTAACGGCCCGATGCATACGCCGGTCTATCCGAACTCGGCTTCATCGCTCGATGCGATTCATCTGCAACGCGTGCAACGCTTCGCCGAGCGGGCATTTCGCCCGGGGAATGCGAGCCTCTCGTTTGCAGGCGCGGTCGACGACGCGCTGTTGGCGAATATCTCCGCGGTCGGTCGCTCCGGCAAGGACGCGCCGATCGATTCACCGTTAGGGGCCGGCGCCTCGATGCAAGCGGTCGAAGGTTCGAGCCCCGCGATCGCCATCGGGTTTGCGGGCCCACCGATAACATCGCGCGACGACGCAACTGCGCTTGATTTTATCGCCTCTGCGCTCCTCGATCGGCAACTCGGCCGCGCGCTGCCGCTTCCTTCGGGAAATGTCGCCGTTGCGCGATTCGTTACGTTGCAACGCGTCGGCGTCTTTACGATCTTCGGCGTTGGAAATGACCCGAAGAAGATGGAGGGCGTCATTCTCGACGACCTGGCGCGCCTGCGCACTCCGTTGTCGCAGCCGCGCTTTCAACGCTTGCTACGCGCCTTTCGGTTTCACATCGCCTCGGCGATCGACGTGCCGCAGGGGCTTGCCGATAATCTCGGGTGGTATGCAGCCTCCGGTGATGCGGCATATGCGCCCGGTCTGCCGGGCGGAGAGTATGCCCGGAGTATAGCGCGGCTCACTCCGGATCGTGTTGCGGCAACGGTGCGACGCTATCTCGAACACCCTACGACCGTTCTCATGACCGCCGTCGCAGAAAAGAGCGTGTAATGCAGCGCCTCGCCCCGTTCGCTTTCGCCTTCGCTCTCGCATCGGTCTGTATGCCGCTCGGCGCTCGTGCCGAGAATGGAGGCGGCGCGACGGTATTACCGGTCCGCCCCGTCACCTTCGTGCAGATCGACCTTCGTGCCGGCCTCGACCGACAGCGCGAGAGCGAGAACGGAATTGCGGCGCTCGATGCGCGCCTGCTCGCGCGAACGCCGGTCGAAGTCGGCGGCGTCTCGCTGCCGCTGCAAGAAGCGATTCGCTCCGAGGGGGGCGACCTGAGCGTTCACGTCCACGACGACCGGGTCGCCATCGAACTCGCGGGGCTTCCCGAAGCGATGCCGAGCCTCGTCGATATCTTGGCAACGGCGATGAACGCGCCGGACTTCTCCCTTCCGGCTCTGAGGGCGGCACGTTCGGCACTGCTCGACCGGATCGTGGAGCGACAGCAGAATAACTGGGAACTGGCGACCGAAATGTTGCGGCGATCGCTTGCCCGCGCGGGCAATCTCGCGATGCCGCGCGATGGAACGCCGTTTTCGATCCAACATCTTTCGATCGCCCAGGCGCGCACGTTTTATCGTTGGAACTATCGCCGCGGAGATCTCGCGACCACCATCGTCGGCGAAGAGAGGCCGGGGCTCGATGCGGCGCTCGCACGTCTCGCAGCGGCGCTTCCCGGGGGTACCTCGCCGCAGGTGAGCTCGCCGCCGTTGCTGCTCGATGCCTCGAGCCTGATCTTACGCACGACACGGCCGACCCTTTCGACGATGATCGTCGCATCGTTTATCGCACCGAAACCGACCTCGGCGGATTTCCCCGCAATGTTGGTTGAAGCGGCGCTGATGAAGCGGATCCTCGCCGAGACTGCAGGGTTGCCCAAGGGGCTCGATGCGTTCTACGTCAGCCGCTCCTACGGGGCTCGCTATCGGTCGCTCGGCGGTCATCCACAGTTATTGCTCTATGCTTCGGGGGCGGTCGGTCGCCCCGACCAACTGATCGGCGGAGCGCTCGCGCTTTCGCAGATGATCGGCGACGGCAAGCTTCACGGGAATATCGATCGATTGAAGGCGCAGGCGATCGGCGATTTCGCGCGCCAGGAGAGCGATCCGCGCCTCCACTTGCGCCTGCTGCGCCTCTACCGGCAAGCCGGCGGCACCGGCGATCCGGTTGCAAAAACCATCGCCGCAATAGCAAAAGTGAGCCCTGCGGATCTGGCGCGCGTCGCAAAGCGATATCTCGTCCATCCCACCATCGCCGTCGTGCAGGGAAGCGACGGAAGCGGCTCCTGAAGCTCGCGCTCGTTCACGATTATCTCAATCAGCGCGGCGGTGCCGAGCGCGTCTTCGCGGTGCTTGCCGCGGCGTTTCCCGAAGCGCCGATCTATACGGCATTCTACGACGAACGTAAAACCGGCGATTGGTTCGTCGGGCGAACGATCCATAGCTCGTGGCTTGCCGGCATGCCGGGAATCCGGAAGCGATTTCGCTGGTATGCGCCGTTCTATCCGAACGCGTTTGAAAGTTTCGATTTTTCCGGATACGACGCGATTTTAAGTTCTTCGTCGGCATGGGCGAAGGGCGTTCGCGTGCCTCCGGGCTGCGTGCACCTCTGTTACCTCCATTCGGTAAGCCGATTTCTCTTCGACTATGACGCCTATGTCGGCGGTCTCGGTGTCGGGTTTCTGGCTCGCCCGCTCGCGGCAGCGTTGGCGCGCTGGGATCTTCGCGCCGCGCAACGCCCAACCGAAATGCTCGCAAACTCCGCAACGACGGCGCAACGCGCGCTGAAATATTACGGTAGAACGCTCGAGGTGCTCCATCCACCTGTCGATACCGAGCGATTCGCGCAACGCCGCGATCCGGGCGAGGCCTTTCTCGTCGTTGCCCGCATGCTTCCATACAAACGGATCGATCTCGCAATCGACGCCGCTCGGATTGCGGGATCGCCGCTGCGCATCGTCGGTGACGGCCCGATGCGGGCAGCGCTCGAACGGCGAGCGCAAGGAGCTCCGGTCACCTTTCTCGGAGAGCTCGGCGACCGTGCGATCGGCGACGAGCTCGCCCGTGCGCGCGCGGTGATCGTGCCGGGAGTAGAAGATTTCGGTCTCATGCCGTTAGAGGCGGCAGCGAGCGGTACGCCGAGCATCGCGTACCGAGCGGGCGGTGCGACCGAAAGTATCATCGAAGGCTCGACCGGTTCGTTCTTCGATCGCCCCGACGCGAAAGATCTCGCGGCGGCGCTGCTAAAATTCGACGCCGACGCTTTCGATGAGAATAGAATGCGAGCGCATGCCGCAGGTTTCTCAAATCGCGCTTTCGTCGAGAAAATCCGCGCTCATCTCGCCGCACTGGTCGATGCTCGCTAATATTTTTCCACGACATCCGGCGATTGCACCGGAGCTTCCGTATACGGTGTTGCCGGCGTATAACGAGCGTCGCGATCGTTTTGCCCGGCTTCGCGGAGAGCGTGTCGCAATTTATTGGCCGCATGGATTCGGCGATTGGGTACATTTTGGTCTGGTTGCCCCGATGCTTTCGCCGGAGAATGCGTATGCGATCTTTCGCCTCGGCGACGATTATAGCGCGCTTTTTTTTGGCGAGCAGCCGATCGCCGCGCTCCCGTCGGGGATTCGTGCGGTCGCCGATGGATCGGCGTTAGGGGCTTTGCACCTCGGCCTTAACTGGAAGCGCCTGTCGGGCAAACGAGAGCGCGTCGCTTTGCCCGGTGCGCTTCCGGGAGCGTTCGCCGACTTTGCTCCGACTGCGTTGCTCTACTCCGACTACCCCGAACCGGAGGGGCGACTCGCCTTTCCGTTTCATACCAAGGCACGAGCGCTCGCGCGATGCCTTGTTGAGGAAGCT
>DAHUYY010000013.1:0-259 GCA_027306845.1 Vulcanimicrobiota bacterium
ATATTCCAATGCCGACGATGCCGAGCGGGTGATGCGTGAACCATCCGAGCCCGAGAATCAGCAACAACGGAACGTGCACGATGTTGATCGTAGCGAGCACGGCGATGCCGAGCTTGCGGTTTCCCGCCGCGCCGAGCGAGCCGATAAGCGTCCCGTCGATCGCCATGGGGATCAGCGCCGCGCAACGAAGCACGAGGTAGATCGCCGCATCGTGAAGGCTCGCCAGGTCGCCGATCATGCCGTGTAAGACGCGGTGCCC
>DAHUYY010000013.1:269-18884 GCA_027306845.1 Vulcanimicrobiota bacterium
GTGGCGAGGAGGGCAAAGAGCATGGGAATCGGCATCCCTGCGCGTACCGCGCGCCCGTATCCCTCGAGATCGTTCGCGCCGATCCGTTGCGCGGTGATGATGCTCGTTCCCGTCCAGAGCCCCGCCATCGCAAAGATCAGCACGAGTTGCAACGTGATCGCCGCGGTCGCGCCGGCGAGCGCGACGACGCCGAGCGAGCCGATCGCGATCGTGTCGACGATGCCTAATAGTTGGTCGCCGAACATCTGCGCGGCAAAAGGCATCGAATAGCGCCGGAGCGCCGCGCCGACGTCGGTATGGTCGACGATCATTCCGGTGCTAATCCGGCAATTTCGAACGGATCGCGTCGAGTTCGTTGAAGAAGCGGTCGATCTCTTCGTCGGCGGTGTAGAAGTGCGGGCTGACGCGAAGGCCGCAGCCGGGGCGATAGTCCAGAAAGACGCGGCGCGCAATCAACTCGTGATACGCACGTTCGGAAGCAGCGAAATCGATACCGATCCACCCGGTCCGCTTCGCCGGATCGAGCGGCGTATTGACGCGAAGGCCACGAGCGAGCGCCTCTTCGGCGATGCGCGTGGTGAGGCGAATATTGTGTTCGCGAATGCGGCTGATACCGACTTCGGCGATCGCTGCATGCCCCGGCTGCGCCACCACGTACCCGGGGATCGTCGGGGTTCCGTGCCCGAATCGGTACATCGAGCGCGCATACTCGATCGGCGCCGCCTCGAACGAGAACGGACGCTCGTGCGCCATCCAGCCGGTTACGGCCGGTTGCAAGCGCTCTAAGAGCGCCGGGCGGACGTATATCCAACCGCAGCCGGGGCCGCCGCAGAGCCATTTATGGCTTCCGCCGGTGACGATATCGAGATCGAGCGCGCGAACGTCGTAGGGAACGACGCCGGTTGTCTGGTAGGCGTCGACGCAGAGCAGGGCCCCTACCTCTCGGCAGCGCGCCTGAATCGATGCGATGTCGGCGAGTGCTCCCGAGACATAATACGCATGCGAGATCACCGCAAGTGCCGTACGTTCGGTGATCGCCGCGCAGATGCGCTCGGTCGGGATCGTTCGTCCGTCGTCGGAGGGCACGACCTTCGTGCGCGCGCCGTAGCGCTCCCATTCTTTCCAAACGTAGGTCAGCGAAGGGAACTGCAGCGCTTCGTAGAGCACTTCGTTGCGTTCGCCGTGAAAATCGATCGCCGTAGCGAGCGCCGCCTGAAGAACCGAGACGTTCGGGCCGAGAAACGTGCTTCCCGGAACGGCGCCGACGAGCGTGCCGATGCCGTCGGCGATCTCGCCGATGCGCGGCAGCCAGCGAACCCATGCCTCGGGGCCGTCGGCGATCCACTCATCCATGTAGCGTTCGAGCGCGTCGCGTACGGCGGCAGGTGCGGCGCCCATCGAGTGGCTCACCAGATAGGTCGAGCGCTCCAACGTCGGAAAGCGTTCGCGCAACAGCGGCGCGGAGATCGTCTCAGCCATAGTTCTCACTCCCTAAATACGTGCGAACCTCCCAGAGCTCGGGAAAGATGCGTTTCTCTAGGGTCGTTTGTAGGTAACCGACGCCCGAGGATCCCCCGGTTCCCCGCTTGTGGCCGATCATCCGTTCGACCATTCGTACGTGACGGCCGCGCCAGAGTAAGAGACGCTCGTCGAACTCGATGCAATCTTCGAGAAGAAGATAGAGCGCGTCGTAGGTTCTCTCGTCGTTGTAGATTTTCCGGTAGGATGCGATCGTCTCGTCGTGCGAGCCGCACGGAAAGCCCGCGCGTGCGAGGAACTCCGCAAGGTGCGCGGGCAGCGAGGGTGCGTGCATACGTGCCATCAGGCGTTCCCGTTGTTCGGGAGTCAGCACCAAATGTTCGAAGAGGCGTTCGTCGCGCAGGCCGCAGAGGAACTCGAGCTCGCGAAATTGCTGCGATTGGAATCCGCTCGCCGGGTTGAGGTGCTCGCGAAAGCGATTGAACTCTTGCGGAGTCATCGTCTCGAGAATATCGACCTGCTCCCCGAGCACGCGCTGAATTGCGTGGATCCGTCTGAATATCTTCCCCATCCGCATGAGATCGTCGGCATCGCAGGCGAGGATAAATTCGTCGAGCTCGTGCAAGAGCTGCTTGAACCAGAGTTCGTAGACTTGATGGATGATGATAAAGAGCAACTCGTCGTGATGGGCCGGCTGCGAGAGCGGCTTTTGCAGCGCGAGCAGCTCCTCGACTTTAAGGTACGAGCCGTAGGTTAAACGTTCGCTCATCGGTGCGCGGCGAGCCCGAGCCGTTCGTACTCCGCGTCGATGCTACCGGCGAGGACGTGGTAGGCCATACGGTAATCGGCGGCGAGCGAGCGAAATGGAGCGCGAAAGGTCTCGGGCTTGTTGCGTTCGATGAAGGCGTGCGAGAGCCAGGCCGGGCCGTAGCCCGCTACGACTCCTGCAAGCGCAAGCCAGGGATCGCGGCGGATCGCTGCGGTAACGAGCAAGGTCGTCGCCGCAATCGTCCCGGCGGTGTGCATGGCGCGGGTGCGCGGGTCGCTATGGGCCGCCAAATAACGCGGCCAAAATTCCTCGTCGTTCATAGCGCTCGGTTTTACGGGGGGCGGGCGGGTTTCCCTCGAAAAGGACGCGGCATGCGTCGTCTTTTCGTCGTCCTAGCATGTTCGTTGCTTGCCGCCTGCGGAACCGGTGGCCACGCCTCCGGAACGGCCTCTACCGCCCCCGGCGGCTCAGCGCCGGCCGCCTCGTCGCAACCGCCGGTAAATCCCTTACCGATTGCGTTTCCCGCGGCTGCGAAGGTCCTCAATGTTTCGCATTGGTCGCAAGATTTCAAGAGCGTCCCGCCGAGTTTAACCGGAGTCATCGAGGCGCCGGGCCGATATGCGGGGCGTCAAGTCATTGCGTCGAGCCCCGAGAGCTTTGCTGCGACCGATGCTTGGTTGCAAGGGCTCGCCGGGCATCTACCTCCAGGATATCGCGAGATATCGAGCCATCGCTTTTCCATGCATCTGCAAGATTTAGGTATCGATAGCGCGGCTTTCGCCGGAGGAAATTCCACCGGACTTGTCGCCGTAGCGATCGATGTCAAGCGTTTCCGCAGTAAGGTCGGCCTGGTGCTCGGCCTCCTAAAAGATTATTCCGCGATCCCCGGATTCATGCGCGCGCCGCTCGATAAAAAAATCGAGGCGCAGACCGGCGTATCGCCGGCGGAGTTACTCGAACCGACAACGCCGGTCGGCAGCGCGGTCGCCGCGCTGCGGATGGTCGCACACGATACAACCGGGCGAACCGCGATCGTGCTCTTCGACGCTAGCAAAGCGCCGAAGTGATCGCACTCCATCGTTTGCGCGCGCTCGTTCTTGCAACGGCAGCGATCGCTGCATGTTGCGGCTCGGTGCAGGCGCACGGGCGCAACTATGTCGGTTTGCAGCTTTTTGCCGTTGCAGGCGTCCATAAAGATGTCGCCGGCACGCAGTATGGCGCCGGTATCGGCCCGCTCTTGCAAGCTCGCTTCGGGGGGCCGCGGCTCGCCGTCCATCTGGAGGGAATTCCGGTGGTGGCGGTGCCGCAGCGAGCCTCGGCCTATTACGGCCAGGCGACGCCGAGCATCGGCATCTTCAATGCCACGCTTGGATATCGGTTCATGCCGCGGATGAGTTTCGGCGTCGGTGAGACGGTGATCAACCAGCGCACGCCGTTGCCGAATCTGCAGCAGGTCGTCTCGTCGCGGCTTGCCGGATATCGCTATGCGCTGCGTTATACCGAGCCGTTGCGCGATCGTCGGTCGCTCGAAGCGAATCTCGGGGTCGCCCCAACGCTCTGGGGGAGCGACCTCTACGTGTATAGCGACGGCGTTACCGCACCGGTGGTAAAGCCCGAGCAAGCCGCCGAGATCGATGCGTCGCTGGCGATCGGTTTTCAGCGCCCGTACGGCGAGCTGTTGCTAGGGCTGCGCGCACTCAATTTTTCGGCGAAGTATACCGCGACCGGGCTCGCCGGCGATCGTAACGCAGGCGTCGGCCTCTTCGTTGAATTTCGAAAGGTGTTACCATGAGTACGAGCGTCGAAACAAAAGACGGCGTGATGACGATTCGTTTCGATCGTCAAGAGAAGAAGAACGCCATGACGGCAGCGATGTATGCCGCTGCGGCCGATGCCGTCGATCGCGCAGCCGGCGATGACGAGGTGCGTGCGCTGCTCTTTCTCGGGCGCGAGGACTTCAGTGCCGGTAACGATATCGCAGATTTTCTTGCTGCGGGGGCGATGCAGGCTGCGATCGAGGATCTTCCGGTCGTTCGCTTTTTGCGGCGTCTCGTCGCCTGCGAGAAGCCGGTGATCGCCGGCGTCAACGGCGTCGCGGTCGGGATCGGCACGACGTTGCTGTTGCATTGTGACGGGGTCGTCGCCGGTGCCTCAGCCCGCTTTGCACTGCCGTTCGTACCTCTCGGTTTGGTGCCGGAGGCGGGCTCGAGCATGCTGCTGCCGCTCACGATCGGCAGGAACCGGGCTTCCTGGCTGCTGCTCTCCGGAGAGCGTTTCGGCGCCGATGAGGCGCACGCGATGGGGTTGCTCTCCGAGGTCGTCCCCGATGGTGAGCTCGAAGGGCGCGCCCGCGCGATGGCCGCTCACCTCGCGGCGCTGCCGCCGAATGCGATGCGCACGACGAAACGTCTGATTCGCGGCGTCGATGCGGGGGCGCTCGCCGCCGCGATGGAGGCTGAGTTCGCCGCATTTGGGGAAGCGATGCGCTCGGAAGAAGCGCGGAGTGCATTCATGCGTTTTCTTTCACGTAAATAATGCGTGTCGCGCGGCTATAAATCGAAGGCGTACGAGGCGATCGAGCGTGCGCCTTGCGGTGAACGGGGCCGGCGGCGCTTGCAATAGCGGATGGGCTCCACGGAATGGGGAAGTAGGAACGATGCGTTTTCGTGCCCTCGCGTTCGTCTCGATGGTTCTCGCACTCGGCACCGCACGCGTTCCCACCCTTCGCAAAGCAGACCCGCCGAGGACGCTTGTCCTGACGCCCGTTCGCGAGCCCACGGTGCGAGTGCTAATGTTTCACCAAATTGCACGGCATCCCATCGAGCCGAAGACCGGAATCGGGACGCCGTGGATGACGCCGCAGCGTTTTGCTGAGCTCTTGGGTGCGCTCTCCCGACGCGGCTATCACTTTATTACGATGCAGACCGCAATTGCGTATCTTTCCGAGAAAATGCCCGCTTCGCATCTGCCGCACCGCTCGGTTACCTTGACCTTCGACGATGGTTATCGATCGGCTTGGCGCGATGCTACACCTATTTTGCGGCGTTACCATGCGACCGCGACGATGTTTTTCGAGGGACACGCAACCGGCGTCATACGAGGGCGCCTCACGGACGCCGATCTTCGAGCGATGGCGCGCTCCGGGATATGGTCGCTGCAATCGCACGGCTATGCAGGGCACTCCGATTTGGTCGTCGGCCCGCATGGTGAACGCTCGCCGTATTGGTATGCAAACCTTCAGTGGCTCGCGAAAAAACATCGATTCGAGAGCATCGGCGAGTTCGAGCGGCGAGTACGCGACGATCTGTTGCGTTTTCGACGAACCTTCGAGCCCGTTACGGGAGCTCGAATCGACCTTTTTGCCTATCCAAGCGGCGAGTACGGGCAAAATGCGGCGTTACCGCGTGGAGCGAATCCGCTAACAAACGTGCAGGCCGGGCACTCCAATGCATCCGGCTTAACACCTGCGCTCTTCCGCGCGCTCGAGAGCTCCGGTTTCACGGCGGCGTTCGCCGTTTACGATCCGGGTCACGTTCACTTTGCTTCCCGTAGCGACGATATCTATGCATTGCCGCGCATCGGTTTCGCGGCTTCGGCCTCCATCGCTCGGGATTTGCAAGCGATGCAGAGCCTTGAGAGCAAGGGTATCGAATTCCCTGAGATCGACGACGGAAATTACACTGCCGTTGCGCCCATTGCCGTCGAGGGAATGCAGATCTATGCAGCCTCGACAACGGAACCGATACTGTATCTTCTCAATCGGTACGGTCGTCGCATCGCTCGCTACTATGAACCCGAACTCTATCGAGGTCGCGCGGCCGGAGCAGCTGCGATCGGCGCGATCGCCCTCGTCGGGCAGCATCTCTGGGTCTTTCAGCAGGCCGGAGCGGGTGCGAGATCGGAGCCCTACCTCAGCGAATTTTCGCTCGCGCATGGCGCTCCGGTGCTCGAGTCACGCCGCACGTTGCCGAAGGCGATGAGTTGGCTCGTCGGGCTTGCGCCGTTGGGCGGGAGACTCTACGGTATCGACGATGGCGGCGCGATCTTCGATCTCAAAACGGGGCGGCAGGTCGGGGCGCTCGATCGTTCTCAAACCTACCAAAGTGGGCGGTTCGCCGGCCTTGCGGCGGGGGGCGACGCGCTGGTGACCTACGATCGGAAAACGAATCGTCTGTTATACGTTAACCCAACAGGCGAGCTGCAGGCGTTCGCGGTATTGCACGGCGACGTACGTTCGCTGGCACTGGAAGGCAATCGCCTTTTTGTGAGTCGCTGGGGAACGGCACGGCACATGCTGCGTATCTATACGATCGGAGCGAGGAATACGAAATGAAAAGCCTTATCGTGCCCATCGTTCTGGCCTGTCTGCTGCACGCTGGTCGCGTTGCGGCTGCCGTTCCGGCAGCGGATTCAACCCCAGCTCCAACGGCAAGCGCCGCGCCGGATCGTGCCGGTTTTCTTTACACCTATTTGGAGCACACATCACAGTATCGCGATACGGTCTTTTCGATCGATGCCTATAAACCGTTCGGCTCCCCGTCGCATGCAATCCGTCCGTTCGTTGACTTTTTTGCCAACGATGATACCCGTACCGGAGGCGGCATCGTACCGCAAACGCTGAACGATAACTACGCCGGGCTCGCCGTGGGCCTACAGTTTACTACTACGGCCGGGCTGCGAGCGTTCGTGCAGGGTGGGGCGACAACGAAGATCGGCTCCATCGCGGCAACGACATCGGGTGGCGACCTGCGCGGCGGTCTCGAATATTACCGTGAATGGGGTGGCGCCGCACGTCGGCAGGCTGCGTACGGAAATTTTTTCGGTGACGGCATCTATTACAGCCGCTACCACGATCTACAGTTCTACGAACAATTGGAGATCGGTAGCACCCCGCCGATGCAGTCGCACCCGGTGACGCTCTTCGCTCGCGGCGTTTTGGCGATGGACACGCACCCGTATTTTTACGGGAATTATGCCGAGATGACGCTCGGCGTTCGGCTGACGCCCTTCGGGCTGCGCGGCCCGGCGATCGAGCTCGGCGGCGTCGCAGGGACCTATCTTCGGGGGAATCTTTTGCCGATTGGAATATCGAAGAACTACGTGGATTTTCGCCCCACGATCAGCTACGGAGTAAATATTTAATGTACCCGGTCGAGCGAGCGCAGGAAGCGCTGGCGCAATTCGGTATCCGACAGGTCGACATTTGGCTCGACGGGGATGCCGGTGCGCTGCCGATTCTTGCTGCGCGCGCGACCACCGAAGAAGAGAGCGCCCTCGGTTCCTCGCCGGCAGAGATTCGCGAGCGGATAACGGCGGCGATTCCCGTTTTCGCAGGAGAACGGTTAGGGATGCCGTTGATCGGCCCGAACGGCGCGTTCGGATATATCGAATTTTTCAGCCCGCAAAAAATTTCGCTCGGCGTCGCCGCACAGTTGGAGGCATGGAGCGACGACGTTGCGCTCGCCATTTCAACGCAGCGCGCCGCCCACGACTTGGAATCTCCTTCGCGAGGATCGATTCTGATCGCCGACGATGACGCGAATATCCGGCGTCTGCTGCTCGCACTCTTGACGCGACGTGGATTTCGCGCATCTGCGGTGGGGAATGGTGCCGACGCCTTCGAGCGAGCCGTCGAGGATCGCCCCGATCTCATCCTCCTCGACTACCGCATGCCGATTCTGAATGGACGCGATACGGCGTTGCGATTACGAGCCGATCCGCGCACGCACGATATCCCGATCGTGATGGTGACCGCGCAGAGCGGAACCGAAGAGAAGGTTGCGGCGCTGGAGGCCGGCGCTCAGGACTACGTTACGAAGCCGTTCGAACCGGAGGAGCTCGTCGCGCGCATTGCGGGACATCTGCGCTGGCGCACGTTCCTCGCCGAACCCGCGGCCCCACAAAAAGCAGCGCCGGCGCCGAGCCCTCCGGCAAGCCCATCCCCGACGGCGGCTCCTTCGCCCCCGGTCTCCGGCGGAGAAGACGCCGGTTGGATCGCCGCTACCCACGCCGAACAGCTTGGCCGTTTTAGCGAGGCCCTCGATCGCTATCTCGAGGAGGCGGAGCGCGCCGAGTGCCAGATGCAGTACGCGCGCGCCGCGATAGCTTTTCGTAGCGCCTCGGCGATGGCCGGACGACAGCAACAACCGGACCTGTCAAATAAGTTATTGCGGCTCGCCGGTAAAATGTATTTGCAGTTAGCCGAAGATTCGAAGCACGGAAGCGATATATCGGATGCTTACGTCAACGCGGCAAAGTGCTTTTTGCTCGCCGGAAACTTACAGCTCGCAAAAAAATCGGTTTCGATTGCCGAATCGATGACGTCGGTGATCGCCGACGACCGTCCATCGTCGATCACGTAGCCCGTGCAGTCGCTCCTCCTGACCGAAGGGACCTATCCGTACGTTCGCGGTGGCGTCTCGACGTGGTGCCACACGTTCATTTCCGGGTTGTCGGAGGTCCAGTTTACGGTGTATGCGCTCGTCGGAAACCCGTCGAGCGATGTTGAATATGTGTTGCCGCCGAACGTCGTTCGCACGATTGCGATGCCGCTTTGGGGCCACGAACGGCTAGATGAATATAGCGGAGGCGATCTTCAGTCGGAAGGGCGGCGCGATGTGCGCGCGCTGCGTCAGGAGTTCGTTCCGCTCTTTTCAACTTTTCTCGACGAAATATCACGTGGAATGGAGAGCGCTCAACCACAACGGTTGGTCGACGCGATCGGGCAACTCTATCTATATTTCCGACGACATGATTACGACTGGACGATGCGGCGTGAAGAAGTGTGGAATGTCACATTGGCGCAATTTCGGTCTAGAGATTGGCACGACATGTTTATGTCGGCGTTAGAGGCGATCTAGCTAACTCGTTCGTTTTATCGTTATCTCGCGCCGCTCGCCGTAGCAATTCCGCCGAGCGACATCGTTCACGTCACTGCCGCAGGCCTGTGCGGCTTAGTCGCCATTGCCGCAAAGAGCGCATTGGGGTACCCGGTGATATTAACCGAGCACGGCGTCTATTTGCGCGAACGGGTGCTCGAGCTCGCACGCGCCGGAGTGCCGTTTTCGGATCGAACGATCAAGAAAAATCTTTTTTCGGCGGTTGCAAGGGCAACCTATGCCGTCGCCGATATCATCGCCCCCGTCTGTAGCTACAACGCCACGTGGGAGCGTTTTTACGGCGTTCCGGACGATCGCATCATGGTAATCTATAACGGCGTCGACGAGCGACGTTTCGACGATCGCAATTTCCGCCCGGAGCGACCGACGGTGACCGCGATGGTGCGCATCGATCCGCTCAAAGATATCGAGACGCTTGTTGCGAGCGCCCCCTTCGTGCGAGAACGCTTTCCCGATGTCGTGTTTGATATTTGGGGACCGATTCACGATGAGGCGTATAACCGCCAGGTCGTGGAACTGGTCGGGGTGCTCGGGCTCGAAGAGTGCGTTCGTTTTCGGGGGTCGACCTCCGACCCGGCTGCGGCGTATGCCGAGGCGAGCGTTGTCGCGCTCTCATCGATCTCCGAAGGCTTTCCGTATTCGGTCATCGAGGCAATGATGTGCGCCAAGCCGGTCGTCGCAACCGACGTCGGTGGAGCGCGCGAAGCGATCGGCGAGTGCGGCACGGTCGTCCCTCCAAAACGTCCGCAAAGGCTTGCCGAAGCGCTCTGCGATATGCTCGCTCGCCCTGAAGAGGCGGTTCTCGTGGGTAAGCGCGCGCGCGAGCGAGCACTCGAACTCTTTACCTTGAGCGGTTGTTTAGCGAGCTACCGCGCGCTCTACGCTGAGGTCGCATCGGCGGTTCCCGTGGGTGCCCGCGCGTGAGCGACGACCGAGATGCATTCGAACCGTTCGAACGCCGCGAGCACGCAGTCGAGTCGGCGGCGCGCACGATCGTCGCGCTTTCACGGCGCGATCGCTTCGGCATCGGCTGGCGGCCAAAGGGAGTCGACGAGGTAGCGATCTTGTTGGAATCGCTGGGTTATAGCCCGGAGGTCGTCGCGGAGCTTTGGTATCCCGACCTCTTTGCGCTCGCTCGCGACGTCAGTACGGCGGTGAATCGATACGTAACCGACGAGGAACGCAGGGAGCCACCAACGCTTGACTGGTTCACCCAGACCTGCCGTGATTATGCCATCGGTTCGCTCTATTCGGCGCCGTGGATCGTCGCCGTCATCGGTTTAGCAATTTTTGGCGCCTCGCTCTGGTCGAGTCTCTCGACTCCGTTGCACTTGGCAACGGCGATCGCGCTCGGCGTCTATGCGGCACAAATCGTCAGCGGATTTTTCTCGCAGGGAATTGCGCGTCGGCTAACGTTTTATTTTTTACAGGCGAATGATTCCCTCATGGCATGGACCGTTCGGCGTTTTGTCGCAGCCGGGTTGCTAACGACCGCGGTCGTCTCGGCCGGCGTCTTTGCCGGGCTGGCCGCATTTGTCGGCTACTCCGATGCATTGTTATCGGCGCTGTTTTGCGCGGGAACCGCGATTTTTCAACTCGCGCTCGCGCCGCTCTACACGTTACGGCGCTTTACCTGGATCGTCGCGTTGGCGATCCTCGCAACGGCGATAACCGGAGGCACGTTCGTCTTTATCTTCCATCGGCACGTCGACGTGCCGTGGGAACCGGCGACGCTCGCCGTTGAAGTCGGGCTGCTTGGGGCGGCGATCCTTGCAAGCACGATGTCCTGGCTCGCTCGCCGTGCGGCGAGATCGGGAGCACCGGTTCCCCCAGCGCTCGATTCTATCGTACGATCGACCTTTCCGTATGCGTTGTTTGGAGCGCTCTATTTTACCTCGATCCTTATCGATCGCATCGCTGCCGGGATCGCGGCCGCGAACGGACGCGGTTTCGCATACGCCTCGGCGTACGAACTCGGGGCCGATATCGCCTTGCTGGCGATTCTTCCGGTGGTCGTGGTCATCAACGTCATGCTCGAAGCATTGCCGCGCCGCATTCTCAAAGGCGCGGAGGGAGCGATTCGGGATTTGGAAAAATTCGATCGCTCGATGCTGCGCTTTTACGGATGGGGCATACTCGCCGTTGCTACGGCGACGCTCTTCGCAGTACTCCTTGGCGAAGTCGTCGGCCCGCGCATGATCCTTTCGGCTCGCCTGGGAACGATCGGAGATGCCGCGCTCTCGCTCGCCGTGCTGCGCGTAGCAATTCCGGCCTACGGGCTCGTCATGCTCGGCCTTTTAAACACGCAGTTGCTCTTTTTTCTCAGTCGACCGAGGGCGCCGGTGATCGGTACGGCTGCCGGCACGATCGCGGCGCTCGCAACGTGCGGTTGGGCGCTCGCAGTGCACCTGTCGGCGGAGGCGATGGTCGGCGGGCTATTGGCTTCGGCTCTCACCTTCACGGCGATCACAACGGTGGCGGCGGTGCGAACGATGCGCCGTTTCTCGTATTCGTATTACGCGGCGTATTAACGTCCGGCTCGTTTTGCCGCCTCTTCGGCACGATGTTGCGCTTCCATCGCCGTCCCGATCTCATCGAGAAAACGTTCGCCGGTCGCTTCGGCGACGCGCTTGCCGAGCACGTTATCGAAGGCCCTCCCGAGTGCGCCGAGCGGAGGTTCGTAACTTCCATGAAGTTCGAGTCGCGAACTTTCGTAGGTATCGCTGGCGCGTATGCTGAGCGATCCATGAAAGCTTGGGTAGATTCCGCCGACTTCGGGCTCCCACGATATCTCCCACGGCTCGTCAAAGTGCATCGGATCGTGGGCGACGGCGAACTGCATGGAAACTTCTTTGCCCAAATCGCGGTCGTGAAACGCAAGCGAGAGGCGCTGGGCGACAGGCTCTCCCGAATTGACGAGCGGTTGTAGGCGGTCGCGAAGGAGCTCTTTCGCTCGCGTATACGGGCAGGCGACCTGGCGTCGAATCTCGATCTCCGTCATCTTCGGTTCATCCTCCTCGTGGACCGCTGCGCGATCCTCGCTGCCGAGCTCTCGTTTGAGATGCTATTCCCTCGATGTCCAATGCTCGTGAAGCTCTTTCATTACCTCTTCGCGCGCTCGCCGATAGCGCTCGTGGTTCGCCCCGTGCCCCGCTTCGGCACGGGTTCGCGCGAGGAGGCTTTCGAGGCGGGCATCTGTCGCTGCGTGCTTGCGCCGATAGCGCTCGATAACGCTGTCTCCACGGGTAAATTCGGCGAGCATGTTCGGCCAGCGAGCGAGCTCGGCGAGCTGGAGATCCCACAGAAGAAAACCGGCCATAGCGCCGAGCGCGGTTTGCGGCGTGTGCGGATCGATCTCGTGTTGGAAATCGGCATGCCATCGTAGCAGATCGGCGGCCGGCATGGGGCGCGCTATACCGTAGCCTTGCCCTCGGTCCGCCCCGAGAATCGTCGCCGCTTCAATCGTTCCACGATTCTCGAGTCCCTCGACCGTGACGGGAATATCGAGCGCATGCGCGAGGCGCGTGAGATGCAAGATAAATTCGAGCGCTCGCTGCGGATGCTGTTGCGTGCCCTCCACCAGGGCCTGATCGATTTTAACGCCATCAAAGGGATAACGGTCGAGACGAACGAGCGAACTATGGGCCGATCCGAGATCGTCCTGCTCGATCTCGATACCCTCGCTTTGGAGTTGCGCGATCAGCTGCTCGTGTCGAGTCAGGTCGGCGACATCTTCCGGCGTTTCGAGCATCTCAAGTGTGAGTCGCTCCGGGGCGAGGTTGTTCTCGCTTAGAATAGCGAAGAGGACCTCGCGATACCGAAGATCGGCGAGCGCCGGCGCCGGAATATTTACGGCGATGTTGGTGCGAAGCCCCGCGCGTTCGAGCATCGTGCAATCGCGACAAGCAGTGCGAAGCACCGTTTCAAAAAGTTGAAGAAGATCGGACTCGCCGAGCGCGGGGAGGAAGCGCTGCGCGGGGATCATCTCGCCGCGCTCGTCGATGAGGCGCGCGAGAGCCTCGACTTTTACTAACGTACTATCGCGCAGTTCGACGATCGGTTGATAGAGCACGGCGACGCTCTGCATATCGAGGAGTCGACGGTAACCGGCGCTCTCGATCATCGGGACGATCGGCGAGCGAATGCGCCGTGCGACTTCCCGCCCGAGCACGAGTTGTAGGTGGATGAGAAACTTCTCGATTCGATTGCTGGCGAAGAATCCCGGATAGTTGCTGTAGAGCATAAGAAGTGCGATCGTGCGCCCCGATTCATCGAGGAGCGGAATCGCCGCACCCGATCGGAAGCCCAGCTCGCCGGAGGTCGAACGCCACGGCGTTCGATCCTCGCCGGTCATCCACGCGTGGGCAACGACGATCTCGGCGCTTCGCCAGGCGCGGCCGCCGGGGCCACGCCCGGCCGGACGATTTGCAGCGATATGAATTTTGGGGATCTCCCCCAGTTCCATCGCCTCGTGATAGCGTCGGCCAAGCCCAAAGGTTGCTTCGACCTGGAGCTCTCCCGTGCTGTCCGAACGAAGAAACATTCCGGCGAGCAAGCCTTCGATCGAACTCATTGCCTCGAAAGCTCCGCGAATGAGATCGGCGAGGTTCGCCGCACTGCTGATGCCGCGATCGATCTGCGTGATCGTTGCGGTAAGGCTTCTACCGACGGTGCCGTAGCTCTCGGCCTGCTCGCGAATATCGAGCAAGATGCGTTGGTGCAGGGCGCGCTCGATGCGTGCGGAGCGTTCGATCGGCAGGTCGGCGAGGCGTTCTGCGATCTGCTCTTCGACGACCGAGTAGGCATGGGCGAGCCACTGCGGGCCAAGACCTACGAGCGCGTGAACCGAGCCGACCCGTCGTGCATGCTCGGCGTGTCGTGTAAAGTCGAGCTCCGGTTCGAGCAAGAGGGCAAGATACTCCACGAGCCGCCCCTGCAGATGCGCAAATTCCTCGCCGCTGAGTCGGTCGAGTATATCGGCGACCGGGCCGCAATGGCGAACGCGCGCAAACGTATGCTCGACGATCTCGCCTAAGGTTCGCTCGTCGAATACGGCAAGCTCGGCGAGCGCCGCAGCAGCCTTCGGGCCGTATGCAACCGAGGAGCCTCCCTCCGGCAAATTCACGAGCGCCTCCCTGCCTGCGTGCGTCCCCCTGGGTTGCATGCTAGCACACGATGGGCTCGTTTCCCTTCGCGCGGCGCGCCGACTCGTCCGTGCTTAGAGTCTCGCAGCGGCCTTTTTTGCAAGCGCGAGGAGCCGCGGGTCGGCATATCGCGGGGCGATCTGCTTCTTAAAAGTTAAAGAAATCCAGAGAATATAACTCCCCTTCAAGACCTCCAAGTTCCCACCCCCGGCATAAAATGCGCCATCGCCGATGCCGGCGTACGATATCGTCGGCCACCATTGTTTTTGGTCCGACGCGAATCGAGCGCGCGCCGATGCGTACGACTGAACGTGCGCGTCGAGTTCCCCAACCGTGGTGAGGTAGCGACAGAGCACCAGGGGGCCGACGGGCCGGCCGCCGCCGAGCGAGGCGTCCACGATATGCGCGGCGGCGAAGCCGGGCGGTGCCGGCACCCCGAGCGCGGCGCTCGCATCGGCACGGGTGACGATCGCGCACGGGTTGATGGGGCGGATTGCCGCGCGTGCCTGCGCTGCTCCCAGGGCGGCGGCGGCGAAGGCGAGCAAGAGTACGCGTTTCATGGTCGTTCCTCCGAAAACTCGCGATAGAAATGCGGCCTCACCACTTCGCCATCGAGCCGGGCCTCTCCGGCGGGGGTGTTCGGAAGAATGCGGAAGAAGCGGACGGCCGAGACGGAGAGATGGCAGAGCGGTTGAATGCGGCGGTCTTGAAAACCGCTGAACCCTCACGGGTTCCGTGGGTTCGAATCCCACTCTCTCCTCCAGCCTCGACGCCGGACTCGACCGCCCGCCGTGTCGTGCGGGTGCGAGGGCGGAGCGTCGCGAAGCGCTCGCTTGTTAGGTGCGCCTACTTCCCGGTAGGATCCCGTCAACCGAGGTGCAGAGAACTGTCTGATTTTAGCATCGCGAGCAATCTCGCAGCGAATAACGCGAACTTCGAACTGAATCTCCAACAGGGGAAGCTCGAGACGGCTGCGCGCGATCTTTCGTCGGGCCTGCGCATTAATAACGCCGCCGACGATCCCTCCGGGCTCGCAATCGCGACCGATTTACAGACACGCGTCGATGCCTTCAACCAGGCTGCGACGAACATTCACACCGCCGCGCAAGCTGCCACGATCGCCGACGGCGCGCTCGCGACGACGACGCAGATCCTCTTGCGCATACGCTCGCTCGCCGTCGAAGCTGCAAGTGCGATCGAGAGCACGACCGACCGCTCGAACCTGCAGGCCGAGATCGATCAGTTATTACTCGAGGTCAATCGCATCGCGCAGAACACGACCTTTAACGGCGTCGGTCTTCTCGACGGCAGTCACTCCGGTTTCGTTCCGGCGCAGGGCCCCTCGCTCACCGTTACGGCGAACTCGATCTTGGCGACGGCGGGGCCGGGCGGGACGCCGACGAGCGCGAGCGCCTTTTTACTCGCCTGCGCCGTCGTCAACAACCTACCTCCGTATCCGACGTTCACGGTAACGCTCGATCAGAACGCCCTTGCCACGACCGCACCGCAAACGCTTCAGGTGACGAGTTCGTCATACATCGTTCCCGGTATGATTTTTACCGACGGGAACGCCATCGTTCACGTTCTCGGAACCGATCCTGCCGCCGGTACCATGACGGCGACGTTCTCGCAAGCGCTCGCCTCCAATTCCATCGTAAATGCATTTATCAACGATACCACCGCAAGCGCGGTTTCGGCGGGCGTACAGATCATGACCTTGTCGGGCACGGCTCAGCCGCTCTATGCCGGCGAAGTTCTTCAGATCGATCCGACGAACTTTACGAATAACGATGTAGTCGTCGTACAAAAAGTTCTCGGGCCGAACACCTTTGTCGCTGACTTTGCAAAAGCGCACCCGGCCGGAGTTCCGGTATATAACATCAATTACCAAGGGGTAGGGGCGGTAGGCCCCGGCACGGTGCTCTTCAACTTCGGTGCCGTTCCCGTCGACGCACCGTTAATTGGAACGCCGGCGTACATCGAAGAGACGGCGGGCGGCTTTGGGGCCGCAACCGGTTTGACGCAGGTTGTCAATGAAGGAACCGTCATTGCATCGACGCCGACGACCGAGACGGTCGCCTTCGTGCATGGAACGCCGAATCTCTTCGGCGGTAATTTCACGCTCATGAGTTCGCTCGGCAACGGGAACGTACCGGTCGTCAATGCGCTCGACGGCACGATCAAATTGCAAGTGGTCAACACCGGCGTCTCGATCGCGGTGCAGGAAACGTTTTACGATACCGCTTCGCAAACCTCGACGACCTCGCCGTTTTTGATCGCTCCGAACGAGACGACCATGCTCTTCGACGCGGTGATTACCACGACGGGGAATTTCACCTCCTCCGACGTCGGCGTAACATCGTACGTGAAAGTTCACCAAGCGACTGCGGCGATCTCGGCGGCGAGCAACCCGGCCCTCAACGTGCTCTCCGGATCCGAAGAAGGCGAGAGCGTGGCGATGGGAATCCCCGCAGTGAACACGCAGACGTTGCGGCTCTCGACCGTAACGGTTATGGGGGCGAACGGCTCCGACCCAACCCTTGCCGCCCAAGATACGATCGGGCAGATCGATTTTGCGCTGCAGAATCTCTTAAACGACCGTGCGTATATCGGCGCGGCCGTCGTCCGGCTAAACGAAGACGGCACGAACGACCAACGTGCGGCGATCGAATTTCAAGCCTCCGAATCGAGCATTCGCGACGTGAATGTCGGTGCGGAATCGACTGCATTCACGCAGGCTCAAGTCGAGACGCAAGTCGGTACCTCGGTGCTCGCGAAGGCCGACGCGCTCACCGAGGTGATGCTCGAACTCTTCCGTTAATGGCCCTAGGGCGAGCTCCAGTGGACCGAGTGGTTGGCGTTGTAGATCGCGAGGCCGCTCGCCCCGTCGACGTATGTGCCGAGATATGCGCGCTCGTTCGCCGATCCGTCGAAGAGCTTCATATACGCGCCGTTGTTGACCGATACCGAATACCCCGAACCGCCGAGATGGTTGTGGAGGTCTACGAGTGCGTGGCCTTGCGCCGTCAATCCGAAATACATGCGTTCGATTGACGACCCGGTGAGCAAGCGGATAAACGGTTGGTCGCCCCCGTCGATGTGGACCCGCGGGTGGCTCGTCGAGTCGCTGAGGCTTAGCGCCGGAATACCGGCCGAATCGACCCCTAGGTTTGCACGATTGTTCTCGTCGCTCCCCGTGTAGAGACTCAAGCGAGGTGCCTTTCCGCCGAGCATCTCTGCAGCGAGATGCCCCGAGCCATTGGAAAGGTTAAGAATCGAATCGTGCGTCGAGGATATCCCGAGAAAAACGCGCCATGAATGGGTGCTGTCGTAGAAGCGCAAGAAGGGTTCGTCTTGGCCGGAAAGCGTAGCGATGGCTGTTGAGGTTGCCGAAAGATATCGCGTTACGGCAAAGCCGCTTTTCGGTACGAGAAAAGCATTGTAACGCGTCGTGCCGCTTCCATCGTTGAGACGGAGCGTCGGTTCCTTATACCGATCGATTCCGAGCAGGATACGCTCGCGGCCGTTCGCGCCGTAGAGGTGGACGCCGTCGATATCGAGTCGGGCGCGAACGTGCCCGGCGGAATCGCGGACGGTGAGTGCCGACGGCGAGAGCGCCGCCGGGGGGTGAAGCGTCGTCGCACCGACGACGAGTGTGGCTGCGAGGGTGGCGACGGCCCCGAGCGCAATCGCGCGCATACGCGAGACCTCGCGCTCTAACCGCGCCAGACGAGCGGCGAGCTCGCGTGGGGAGTCGTTCATAGAACCTCCTTATAACGGGGGTGCCCGTTGCAAGGGAGGCTTCGCTTGCTTGCCCGCGCGCTCCCGTTACCGGCCGCGGTCTCGGCGCGCTCCGGCTTTCTTGCCTCGGATCGTCGTGCGTTTGAGCGCCTTGATGACGTGCTCGGCGATCGCCTCGGGGACTTCGACGAGTGAAAACCGGTCGGCGATATCGATCGCTCCGAGTTCGCGCGAGTCGATCTGCGCCTCGTTGGCGATCGCGCCGACGAGATCGGCGGGGCGCACGTTGTCGTTGCGCCCGACGCCGATGAAGATGCGCGTCGTGGCGACGTTATCGGCGCGCGGACGGGGAGGTTTACGCTCGGTCTTTTGTCCGCGCCCGCCGCCGAATTCAACCGATGGAATATCCTGCTCGCTCTCGCCGTCGCCGTCGCGGCTGCGATCGACTAATTTTAAGGCCGCCGCTGCGAGATCGATTGCCTCGTGTTCGTGCGCGAGCGATTCCACGATCACGCGATAGCGTTCGAGTTCTCCGCTCCCGACCGCCGCGTTGAGATCTGCGCTCAGCGTCTCCAAGCGTCGT
>DAHUYY010000140.1 GCA_027306845.1 Vulcanimicrobiota bacterium
CGAAGCGCGTATCGAGGGCGGTTCGCGGGCGCCTCGATACGCTGCCTTCGGCAGCTACTCGGCGTGACACTCGTTGTGAGCCCGCGTAGCCGCAGATCCGCGTCCGGGCGCCGCTAGAACGTAACCGTCGTGCCGCGCGTCGCGACCTGCGCGCTCCACTTGAGCTCTTGGCGCACCTCGGCGGCGAGCGCCGCCGCCGATGCCGGTTCACCGTGCACCGCGTAGAAGCGGGGAGTTCCGGTGCAAGTGTGTAGCCAGCGCAGCAGCCCGGTGCGGTCGGCATGCGCGCTGAAGCCTTTGAGCGCGACGATGCTCGCGCGCACCGGCAGCGCATCGCCGTAGATGCGAACCGTTTTCGCCCCGTGCTCGAGCACATTCCCGAGCGTCCCCACGCTCTGATAGCCGCAGAGAATAATCGTCGCGCGCGGATCGCTGAGATGGTTGTGCAGATGGTGCAGAATGCGCCCGCCGCTCGCCATGCCGCTCGCCGAGATCACCACGAAGTTGCCGGGCATCGCATTGAGCGCCTTCGATTCTTCGGTGCTGCGATGTTCGGTGAAATGGTGAATCCCAAACGGCGTGCTCGGGCTATCGCCGGCGACTTCGCGGCGCTCGCCGCCGAAGCGTTCGAAGAGCGCGTCGACTTTTTCAGCCATCGGGCTGTCGAGATGGATCGCGAGGTTGGCGATCGCGGGATCTTGGTGCTGCAACTGCGCGATCGCGTAGAGAATATCTTGCGTGCGCTCGACCGCGAACGCGGGAATGACGATCGCACCGCCGCGCGCAATCCCGGCGCGCAGCGCCTCACCGAGTGCCGTGATGCTCTCCGCAGGGTGCTCGCGATCGCCGTAGGTCGATTCGCAGCAGATGATATCGGCAGCACCGATCGGCGACGGGTCGGCAAGCAGCGGACGCCCATAGCGGCCGAGGTCGCCGGAGAAGAGCACCTGCTTTCCCTCGATTGCGAGATGCACGAACGCCGAACCCAAAATGTGTCCGGCGTTGCTATAACGCGCCGAGCAGATCCCGGCGACCGAAAACTCCCGTTCGTATTCGACGGGCTCCATTTTGCGTAGCGTGCGCGCGACGTCGCGATCGTCGTAGAACGGTGCGGGCGCATGCGGTTGTTCGTGCCCGTGGCCGTGCTCGCTGAGTTCTTGTTGCAGGTGCGCGGCATCTTCGAGCACGATCTCGGCGATCGCCGCCGTCGCCGGCGTGCAATAGATCGGGCCGTCGAAGCCGTCTTTCACGAGTTTGGGAAGATAGCCGGTGTGATCGAGATGCCCGTGCGTGATCACGACCGCGTCGATCTCCTCGGCGTCGACGGGGAGCTTCGCATCGTTGAGTGCGCGCACGTCGGCGGTTCCCTGGAAGAGCCCGCAATCGACGAAAAAGCGTTTCCCGCCGACGGTGACGAGATGTTTGCTGCCGGTGACGGTTCCCGCCGCTCCGACGAAGGTGATCTCAGCCACGAACTTCCTCCAAACGCTGATGCAGTGCGGAAAAATTGCCGGTGCGATTGAACGCGACCGAACTCGGCAGCGATTCTTTGCGATAGTAATCGAGGCAGGTATCGACGAGTTTCTCCGGGTCGGAGTTGGTGAAGATCGTCGAGCCGGTCTCTTTTTTTACTAAGTCGGCGATCTTCGGAAGATCGTTGGAGATGCCGCCGGAATCGGTGAGGATGCCGATGAGCTTGCCTTCATCGTAGGCGATGCAAAACTCGCCGAGCGTTCCGCTGCGCCCGCCGACGAAAAGGACGAAATCGGAGCTGTGGATATTATGCGTCTCGCGCCCCATCAAACCCGAGCCGGTAAAAACGATGGTGGTGTAGGGCTGCAGCGGCGAACCGTAGACGTTCACGTGCTCTTCGCGTGAGAGTGCCGGCGAAACCCCGAGGCTCGCTCCTCCCTCTTCGTTCGCGCCGAGCGTCGCTGCGTGCGGCAGCCCCGGGCATGCGCCCGTCACGATGGTGCACCCGCGCTGGGCGATGCGCCGCCCGAGGCGTCGCGCGCGGTCGAGCTGTTCGGCGGTCAAAATACCGCCGGCGGAACCCATAACGCCGATCTGTATCTTCATGTTCTCAGTCTTCGGCGCAAGAGTACGGAGCGCCCGGTGCCGAAGCAACCACTCATGGCACAAGAACGCGATCGTCTCGATGTCGATGTCCTCTTCGTGGGCGCAGGGCCCGCCTCTCTCGCCGGTGCGATCCGGCTCGGCCAACTCGCCGCCGAGCAAAAGCAAGCGCTCGAAATCCTCGTGATCGAAAAGGGCGGCGATATCGGCAGCCACGGCATCTCCGGCGCCGTGATGGACCCCAAGGGAATCGGCGAATTACTTCCCGATTGGCTGCAACGCGGTGCGCCGGTGGAATCGCCGGTGACCAGCGACGAACTCTGGTTGCTCACCGCGGGCGGAAAAATAAAAGCGCCGTTCACGCCGCCGCCGCTCAACAATCACGGCAAATATGTCGCGAGCTTGCAGAAGATGGCGAAATGGCTCGGCGAGCAGGCCGAGGCCGCAGGCGCACAGGTCTTCGCCGAGTTTCCCGGGCAGGAGTTGCTTTGGGAAGGAGACCGCGTCGTCGGTGTGCGCACCGGCGATAAAGGCGTCGCGCACGACGGCTCGCACAAAGCAAACTACGAACCCGGTGCGGATATCTACGCGAAGGTCGTCGTACTCGGTGAAGGCGTGCGCGGAACGCTCGCCAAGCAGGCGATTGCAAAACTCCATCTCGACGCCGGCAAAGAGCCGCAGGTCTACGCGGCGGGCGTGAAAGAGCTCTGGAAACTGCCCGCCGGGCGCTTTGCCGCCGGCGCGGTCATCCACACGCTGGGCTATCCGCTCGCTCCCGATACCTTCGGCGGCGGATTCATCTACGGCATGGCCGACGACGTGCTCGATATCGGTCACGTCACCGGGCTCGACGCGAAGAACCCGACGAGCGATCCGCACAACGAATTGCAACGCATGAAGCAGCATCCGGCGATCGCCGCATTGCTCGCCGATGGAAAACTCATTCGCTACGGCGCGAAGGCGATTCCCGAGGGCGGTTTCTTTGCGATGCCGCGCCCGTACGCCGATGGACTGCTTCTTACCGGCGATTCCGCCGGCTTCCTCAACGGTATGCGTTTGAAAGGCATCCATCTCGCGATTAAATCGGGCATGCTCGCCGCTGAAACGATCTTCGCCGCGGTGCAAGCCGATCGTTACGACGCGCAACAGTTAAGCGGCTTCGTCGAACGCTTCCAATCGTCGTGGGCGTACGAAGAGATGCGTTCGGCGCGCAACTTCCATCAAGGCTTCGAACACGGCATGTGGGCGGGAATGTTCAATGCCGGTCTCTCCACCGTCACCGGCGGTCGCGCGTTCGGCTTCATCGAGAAACTCGGCGCGGTCGCCGGGCACGAACGCATGGAGAAACGCGGCTATCAAGCCGACCCGTCGCCGCGCGCGAGCGTCGACAACGTGTTGACGTTCGATAAACTCACCGACGTCTTCAATTCGGGCACGATGCACGACGAAGACCAGCCCTGCCATCTTCATGTCGCCGACACGAATATCTGTCGCGATCGTTGTACCGTGGAGTACGGCAACCCATGCGGGTATTTCTGTCCGGCCGCGGTCTACGAACCGCTCTTCGAAAAGAAGGATGGCAAATTCGAAGGGCGCCTGCAGATCAATTTTACGAACTGCGTCCACTGCAAGACCTGCGATATCGCCGATCCGTATCAAATCATTACGTGGGTGCCGCCGCAGGGTGGCGAAGGCCCCGTTTACACGGGGATGTAGGCGATGACTGCACTGAACGAACGCGGCGAGATCGTCATCATCGGCGCCGGGCTCATCGGGCTGAGCCTCGCCTTCGAACTCCGTCGTCGCGGCGCGCGGGTCGCCGTCTTCGATCGTTTCGAACCGGCAAAAGCTGCTTCGTGGGCGGCCGCCGGCATGCTCGCGGCGCGGACCGAAGAGATCGCCGACGAGCCGATGCGCGTGCTCTGTAACGATGCACTCGAAAACTTTCCGGCATTCGTCGATGCAGTGCGCGAGGCGAGTGCGGTCGATCCGCAACTGCGCCGCGACGGCATCGTGCAGGCAGCGTTCGACGACGCGTCGCTCGAACGGTTGCAGGCGCGAGCGCGCGCGCTCGCGGCGGAGGGGGTCGGCCACACGCTGCTCGACGCACGCGAGGCGTTACAGCTCGAGCCCGCGCTGGCAAGCACCGTTCGCGGCGCATTGCTCACACACGACGAAGGCAGCGTCGACAATCGGTTGCTCGGGCGCGCGCTTCTCGCGGCGCTCGCGCGAATGCACGTGCAGGTTGCGACGAGCGAAGAGATCGAGTTGGAATTCGACGCGCGCCGCGTCTGCGGCGTGCGCACGCGCTGGGGCTTTCGCCCGGCGGAGATCGTCGTCAACGCCGCCGGCGCATGGGCGCCGCATCTCGCCGGAGTTCCCGACGAGTGCCGCCCCCCGGTCGAGCCGGTGAAGGGCGAGATGCTCGCGCTTGCGATGCCGCATGATTTCGTTCGCCACACGATGTGGCTGGGCGGCTGTTACGTCGTTCCGCGAACCGACGGGCGCCTGCTCGTCGGAGCGACCGGCGAGCGCGTCGGTTTCGACCATCGCATCACGGCGGGTGGTCAACGGCAGCTCCTCGATCGCGTGCTCGCCGGGGCACCGAGCCTCGCCGGCTTCTCGTTGGTCGAGCAATGGTCGGGTTTGCGCCCGGGAACCCCCGACGAACGCCCGATTCTCGGCCGGACCCCGCGCGACGGCTATCTGCTTGCGACCGGGCACTACCGCAACGGCGTGCTGCTCTGCGCGCGAACCGCTGAACTGCTCGCCGACGAGATCGAACGCGGCACGCCGATCGATCCCGCCTTCTCGCTCGCGCGATTCTCGAACAACGAGGCCGCGGTCGGCGCGTGAGGGTGGAGATCAATGGCGAGCGGCGCGAGCTCGCCGCCGCCGAAGCGACGCTCGCCGAGCTGCTCGCGACCCTCGGGATCGAGGCGAACGGCGTCGCCGTCGCCTGTAACGACCGCGTCGTGCGGCGCGGCCAGTACGCGCAGCAGCGTATCGCCGAGGGCGACCGCATCGAGATCGTCCGAGCCGTCGCCGGTGGGTAGGTGCCGCCGGGGCGACCTTAGCGGGATGCAGGTCGCTTCGCGCGGTGGAAGATAGGGCGGTGATGCAAAGCTTCGAAGATAGCCCGCTCCGCATTGGAGCCTACGAATTTCGTTCGCGCTTGATCGTCGGCACGGGAAAGTATCCCTCGATGGAAGCGATGCAGGCGGCGCACGCGGCGAGCGGCGCGGAGATGGTGACGGTGGCGATCCGGCGCGTCAATCTCGGCGAGAAAGGCGGCTCGCTGCTCGACTACATCGATCGTTCGAAGATGACGATTCTCCCGAATACCGCCGGCTGGTTCAACGCGCGCGATGCCGTCGCCACCGCGCACCTCGCGCGCGAATTGCTCGAGACCGATCTCATCAAACT
>DAHUYY010000141.1 GCA_027306845.1 Vulcanimicrobiota bacterium
TCTCTTTATCATCGGCGCCGCACGAAGGGCAGTTTAGCCCGCCGAGACGCGGTTCCGAGCCCGGTCGCCGGCGATCTGGTACGCGGTGACGCAAGCGATAAAAGCGGAGGTCTGGTCGAAGGCGCCCCGGACGTGCGAACGAAGGCTATCGCGCTCGACGGGCGAGCGTTCCCAGGCACGCGAGAGCCCGGCTTCGATCGCGGCGTGCTCCCCGGGGTCGACGACTTCGGCGAGCGTACCGAAGAGCTCGCGGCCGTGCCCGGCGGCGGAGAGCAACGGGAAGGCGCCGGTCGCAGCCGCGGCGACGACCTGATGGGCTCCCCGGCCCGTCCACGAGCAGTCCGCGATGACACGCGCACGCGCGCGTAGCCAGGCGCGGTTGCCGAGGTTGAGATGTCTTTGCGGAATCCAGAGCGCCCGAACCCCAACCACCTCGATCAGGCCTTGGAACCACTGATGGTCGATGACCGGGCCGGTAAAGACGACGGGAATATCAAGCTTCTTCGCCGCGAGGGCAAGGGCGATCTGGTTCGAGCGCGCTTCGACCGGGAGATCGCAGAGGACGAACTCCCCTTCCCCCGCGAGAACTCCGGCCGCTTCGCAGCGTGGCGCGCCCTCGGCGAGCGCGGGAACGACGATCGTGCTCCCCGACCACCCGAAGCGGCTCCGCAGCAGTGCCTCTTCCGCCGCGCAGGAGAGCAGCACGGCGTCGCAGCGCCCGAGCATTGCACGCACGGCGGCCTCTGCGGCGGGGCGCGGATCGAACTCTCGCTCCGGGGCGGCGTTCTCGATAGAGAGCGCGCGAGCCCCGAGCGCGGCGAAATAGAGATCGAGCATCGCCGCGTCGTTCACGTTCCCATAGACTGCCTTCGTGGCCTTCGGCCCCGAGAAGCTCTCGCCGCGAGGATCGTCGACGGAGAGCGAGAGAACCAACGGCATCGCCGGTAGCGCTTCGAGCAGGGCAAGTGCGGCGGGGGCGACCTCGCTGCCCCACGCGTGCACGAGATCGTACGATGAGAGATCGGCACGCGCACCGACCGGAAAGACGCCGACCTCGAAACCCTCGCGCTCGAGCCGGCGTGCGAGCACCTGCATCGCCGAGATATCGGCATCGGGGTTCGCAAGCGCATCCTCGCGAACGAGCATCGCAATGCGCCCCGAAGAACCGCCCTGCGCTGCCGGTTCGTGCAAAACGCTCGGACGGGCGGCAACGGCCTCTCCGGCTATCGCAACGCCGATCGCGCTCGCTGTCGGGCCGTCGTCGGGATCGAATGAGACGGTGATCGCGGGCGGCAGCGAGAGGACGACCGGCACGGCGATATCTCCGCTCTCGCCGCCATCGCGACGGACCCGCACGCGTGCCGCAGGGAGCTCGCCGGAGCGGTCGGCAATCGCAACATCGTACTGACGCGCGCGATCGATCTGCGTCGGCTCGATGTCGAGCCAACGCGACGCAAATGCGAGCGCATCGGCGTCACCAAGATCGAGTGCGACCTCCGCGCCGGCGCGCTCCAACGAGAGCGCACCGACCGCACCGCGCGGATCGACGATCGCGGCATGCGTTCCGGGGCGAACGTGACGCGCGGCATAGACGTAGGGCGCAAGATCTTCAAAGAGGTCGGTGTAGTTGACAACCCCGAGCAGACGCGATTCTCGTGCGCGCAGAATATCGCTGCGTCGCCCGGGCTGAAAAATCTCCAAACTCTCCTCGCGTGCTCGCCGATTGAGAAACTGGACGCGCAGCCATGGAAAGATCGCGCGTTCGACTCCCTCGGCACACCGTTCGTCGAGCGCGCGAAAATCGAGTGGCCAGAGGAGAACACTGCTCTCTCGCTCCAGCAGCCCGGCGACCTCCACCTCGCAGCCAAACGCGATCGACCAGCGGTCGCCGCGGTAAAAACCAAGGTCGATCGCGCAACGTTGCGTGAGCGACCAGCCCGGCTCGAGCCGCGCAAATGCCAACATCGAGGAATCGATGCTCGCGAGAGCCTCGGGAGGAGGAGCGAGCGCAAAGCGTCGGTGCCGGTCGTGAAACCTCACGGTTACTCCTTCTCAATCATCCGACGCAGCGCACTCGGGCTCAGGTTCGGAAGTTCGGCGATGCGAACGGTGCGCGCAAGTACGTCGAGTTCGTCATCGGCATCGACGACCTCGATATCGGCGCAGAGATCCGATGAGAGGTTCACCGAGGCCAGGAGCCGTTCGATTCGGCGCCCGATCGTCGCCGCGTCGCATCCCTCTCCCAAACGCAACGTTAGCAGCACCGGATCCTCGGCGCGAAATGCTCGCAGATAGCGGCGCACGAATCGCCCGACGGGCTCCCACGCCGCCTCACCCGCGGCGAGGTCGGCGAGAAATCGCACGCTTGCCGCCGAAAGCGCATCCGTGCTATCGACACCTCGCGCGCCCTCGGCGTTCGCAGGCGAGCGCAGCGCGGCGAAATGGAGTCGCCGATCGAAACCGTTGAAGTAGCCGGGGCGCGGATCGTATCCCTGCTCGGGATATGCCGACGGATAGCCCCACTTCGCGGCGAAGTGCGACCAATTCGTACGCATCGTCGCAGCGTAATCGACGTTGTTTGCCACGAAACTTCGGCTACCGAAGTGATGGATGAAGGCGTCCTCGCAAACGAAAATTTTGTACCCTGCAGCGCGCGCGCGCATGCAAAAATCGTCATCTTCAAAATTGCCGACGCCGAATCGTTCGTCGAAGCCGCCGATCTCGTCAACGAGCATTTTCGGCACGCAGAGACAGAAACCGACCGCGCGATCGGTATAATAGCCGCGCCCGGTGAAACGGCGCGCCCGCTCGGCGGCGAATGCCAGCATCGCGGCCTCGTCATCGTACCGCGCGTTGGGGATCTGTTGGTGCCCCGAGACGCTGTTGCTCCGCGGCGCCGTAATTCCGACGGCACGCATGCTCCGGAACGGCCGCAGCAGCGCTTCGAGCCAGCCGTCGGCGACCAGCACATCGTTATTGAGGATAACGATGAAGTCGCCCTTTGCGGCGGCCATGCCGATATTGTTACCGGCACCGAAGCCGAGATTTTTGTCGTTATAGATGACGTGCACGTGCGGGTCGTCGATCGACCGGAGATAGGCGAGCGTTTCGGCGCCCGAGCCATTGTCGACGATGATAATTTCAAATGGCTCTCGCGTACGCGCGAGCAACGACTGTACGGCAAGTTTCGTGTATTCGGGGGCGTTCCAACTCAGGGTAACGATCGAGACCAACCCCGGCGGCGGCGCCTCGCCGATCGCGAGCCGGCTCTTGAGAAACTCGTCGTCGCGGCCGAGCAGAGAGGCGATACTGCGCTGATACGTACGCTCGAAGAGATCGTCGCGCGCTGGCTCGAGGTATTCGGTCAGAACGGGTTCATCCATACCGACGACGCCGAGGCCGAGTTCGAGTGCGCGCACGCAGAGGTCGGCGAGCGAACCCGCAATGCTCGGAAAAGGAGCGAGCCGATAATGTTGCGGCAGGCGCCAGAGCGCCAGCAGCAGCAGGCGAGCATCCCCGCACGCCGGCGAGGCATCGAAGCCCAGCATCGACTCCGGCGCTCCGGTCGCCGCGAGCGCGTCGTAACGGATCTCCAGGCGGCGCGAAAGATGCTCGAACCAAAAAGGGGCGAGGGTAACGCGCGCGTCGATAAAGAGTGCGTAGCGGTTGCCGCGCAGTTCCATCGCCGCTCGCGCCGCGGCGACATCCTCTGAGGATACCCATGCGATCGAGGCGAGCTGTACCGGGGCGGAGCGAATATCGCGTTCGATCCGCGCGCGATGCTCGGGCGATATTTCACCATGGACGACGACGTGCATCGATGGAGTCGGCAAGAGTTGCGCCGAGACCACCGCGTTCGGCATGACGACGGTGCGCTTGACGAGGCTGCGTTCGTAGTCCCAAAGCCCCGCATCGATCTGCGGAAAATCTCGCCACCGTTGCTCCAGGCGTGCGATATTCGGCATGACGCGACGAAAGCGTTGCGAGCCGGACTGCGACTCGTAATGAAAGAGCACGGCTTTAGGTTCGTAGACGATGCGCAGGCCGGCATGCCGAATTTTCAAACAATAATCGACATCTTCATAGCCGTTCCAAAAACCTTCGTCGAGCCCACCGAGCCGAATGTAGAGTTCGCGCGGCGTTGCGAGGCAGGCTCCGGTTACCGCCTGGACGTCGCGCCGTTTCATAACCGTCGGTTCCTCGCTTGGGGCGAGGAAGCCGAAATGCGTCGGCGCCATCGTGTTGACACCGCTGAGCACTTCGTTAAAGACCACCCCGGCGTGCTGGATCAAGCCATCGCCGAAGAGCAGCCGCGCACCGACCGCACCGACATCATCGCCTTCGAGGTGCGCGAGCATCGCTTCGAGCCAACCGGGCAACGCTTTCGTATCGTTATTGAGGAGGACGAGAAAGCGACCCGATGCAACCGCTGCGCCTTGATTGTTCGCTACGGCGAAGCCGAGGTTCCGTTCGTTCACGATCGTCTTTACCCACGGAAATTCGGCGAGCACCGTCGCGGTATCGTCAGTCGAACCGTTATCGACGACGATGACCTCGCCCATCGGTTCGCGCGGTAGGGTTTCGGCAAGCGCCTGCAAGCAGACGCGCGTGAGCGCGGCCTTATTGAAGACGGGGATGACGATCGAATAGAGCAACGCCGACGCTATCGAACGAGCGCAGCGTCGGCGATACGACGCGCGTCCTCAAAACGCTCCTGCCGCAGATAGAGCATCGAGAGCTCTACCGCGATACGCTGCGGGTCAAAGCGTAGGGCAGCTAGGAGCATCTGCTCGCTCTCGGTATCCCGACCGACTTGCTGCAGCAAACCCGCACGCAATATGACGGCTTCGATGTTCTGCGGCGTCTGCGCCAGCACGGACTCGGTTGCGGCGATCGCCTCGTCGAACTCCCCGCGACCGCGCGCGTCGAGCGCCAACATCATCTGCGCCCGTTGATAGTGCTCGCCGCTCCGAGCGGGAATCTTTCTCGCCCACGCTCGCGCGCTCTCCGCATCGCCCATGGCCGAACATGCTAGCGCCGCGCTGAGTAAGAGCGGAGCATCGGCGGCGTCGCGCTCCAATCCACACTCGGCGATCGCACGGGATTCCGAGAAGCGTCCCTGGGCGAGGAGGCGATTCGCGCGCCGGCGGAAATCGGCGAGTTCGAGCGGCTCCGTTGCCTCCTCGGCGGCGTAGAGTCGTTCGACCGCGGCGAGATCGCCACGTGCGCGGAAGATCGCCTCGAGCGGATCGAGCGCGAGCGTCGGCTCTGGCTCGCGAGTGATGATGCGACCGAGCAGCGCACGATGCGCGGCGTCGGGCTGCTCGGCGATTTCCTTGGCGAAGAAGTGTGGATAGCCACCGCGCTCTGCCGCCTCGATGTTCCAGTCCACATGCAGTGTCGGTCGCTGGACCGGGACGCCGTTCAGGTCGGTGATCGTGATGG
>DAHUYY010000142.1 GCA_027306845.1 Vulcanimicrobiota bacterium
GGCACGGTGCCGCGCACGCGCGACCTCGCCGTCATCCCTTTTCACGCGCGATCGCTTGCCTTTGACGGTTTGCGCTTCTGGACGAATCATCGCGAAGCCCACGAGATCGTCGCATTTGTCGACCCGCGATAGCCGATCTATTCGAGAACTCGGTCGCGACGTTCGGGAGTAACGATAAAGCCGGTCGCCGCGAGCAATGCAACGGCAACGAGAACGACGACGGCGATCGCGGCGAGTGCGCGCGCGTAGTCGGCTCCGCCGCCGGGTAGCGCGAATGAAGTGGCGGCGACGCTCGCTTCGATTTGCGCGGCGCCCGCAGAGAGCAGATTGCCGATTTGGTAGACCGTTCCCGGAAAAAATCCGCGCGAGAGCGGTGGTGAAATTTCGTTGAGATGTGCGGGAATGATTCCCCACGCACCTTGAACCGCGAATTGCATTGCGAAGGCACCGACTGCGAGCGCGGCAACGCTGCCGGAGAACGCCCAGAGCGGAATCGCGGCGATGCCCAAAACTGCGGCAACGATGATGCCGACGCGCCGCCCTACCCGCTGCGAGAGTGCGCCGAACGCGATACCGCCCACAATCGCTCCGATCGCCGCTACGATCGCTAAAAAGGAGACAACTCCCGGCGAGAAGCCGTGCTGTTTTTGCAAGAATGTTGCATAGAGATCCTGCGTGCCGTGCGACATGAAATTGAACGCGGTCATGAATAGGATGGCGTAGAGCAGGAGCGGCAGCGTTCGGAGCGTTGCAAGCCCTGGTCGAGCGACCGCATCGCGGCGTTGTGCCGACGTTTTCCAACTCGGCGATTCTTCGACGTGACGACGGATGAAGAAGAGCAAAATCGCCGGCAGCACGCCGATGATAAAGAGGGCGCGCCATCCCCACGGCGTCCACGTAAAGACGATGAAGTTGGCGACGGCGGCGAGCAGATAACCGACCATATAGCCTTCTTGCAAGAGACCGCTGAGGATGCCGCGCGTTTTCGCGGGCAGGCTCTCCATCGCTAACGCCGCGCCGAGCCCCCACTCCCCGCCCATCGCAACGCCGAAGAGGACGCGCAGGATCAAGAAGACCGTATAGTTCGGTGAGAAAGCAGTCGCGAATTCAAGTAGTGAGAAGAGCGCGATATCGATCATCAACGGCAATCGCCGTCCCAGTGCGTCGCCCAGCGCACCGAAAAGCATGGCGCCGAACGGACGTGCCGCTAGCGTGAGGGTAATGGCGAGAACGATATCGGGAATCGAACGATGGAAATCGAGGGCGATCTTCGCGACGACGAAGGTAACGATAAAGAAATCAAACGCGTCGAGCGTCCAACCCAAGAACGCAGCGATAAAACTCGTTTTTGCACGTCGATCGAGCGAACGAATCGCCGCGAGCGTACTCACGAATGTTTTACGGCGATCCCGAGGCCGCCGGTGAAGCCGTAGAGGACGCGGCCGGCGAAGGAGCCGGGCTTACACCCGGGCTCGAACTCGGGCTTGCACCCGGGCTCGGAGATGCATGCGTGGGACGCTCGTCGCCGTAGAGCACCAGCAGCCAGGTCTCGCCCTTTTTTACCAGCAGCTTCGGGGTTACGAACGAGAACGTTAACGTCGTCCCTTGCATCGTCGATCGATCGTAGGTGCCGATAAACGTGTCGATCGCTTTCTTTTTTTGCTGCGTCTCTTCAAAAAGTTGCACGGCGAAGCCGCGCCCGGCGATCTGCGCCTTGGGCAACGTGTAGGCGATTCGCGCGCCGCCGGAGAGCGTCGTGTCGGCGGTGGTTCGCAACCGAAGGGCGACGAGCGCCACGGTGCCCGCGCTCTTCGTATCGGGATGCACCATCGGCGGTGCATCGCTGGTGAGTGCTGCGATCTGCAACGAGATCTGCGGCCCCGAGGGAGTCGCGCTCGCTCGCGGGCTCGCGCTTCCCGATGCACTCGGCGAGGGCGAGGGGCTTGGCGTCGGTGTCGGCGTCGGCGAGGGAGTCGGGCTCGGGGTCGGGGAGGCGGGTTTCGCGGAGGCTCCCGACGAGGGAGAACCGCTCGGGCTCGGAGTTGGGGTCGGCAAATTAAAGGCGACAACGCAGCTGAAGCCCTTGCTCTGCGGACAGCGAAGGCCGGAGGAGGCCTGCGAGACCGGGTAGGTTACCGTGTCGCCCGGTGGGGGTGTCGGCGTCGGCACCGGTACGTGCGCGCCGGCCGCGGCGGCTGGGTTCACACCCGGGCTCGGCGCTCCCACGCCCGGAGGTGTGAAGCCATTGGGTTGGGCGGTTCCACCGCTTGCGAAGTTTCCCGAACACGCGCCGAGCAGCAGCGTGAGTGAAGCGGCGAGGGCGGCCGAGATCGTTCTAGCGCTCACGAACGGCGTGCCTCGATCTCCAACCGCAGTTCCTCGGCAAAGGCTTGCGGGGTAATGCTACGTTTTGCTTCGACTCCACGTTGATTGACATTGACGGTTCCGTCGGCAAACTCTTGTTTCCCGACGACCAAAATATACGGCACGCGTTGCGTTCTCCAGTGGCGAATTTTGTAGCCGATTTTTTCGTTGCTCTCGTCGACTTGCACGCGGTACCCGCGTTCGTGCAGCGAACGAGCGACCGAACGCGCGTAGTCGAGTTGATGCTCGGAGATCGGCGCAACGACAGCCTGGATCGGCGCGAGCCAGGTTGGAAACGCGCCACCGTAGTGTTCGATGAGGATGCCGAAAAAACGCTCCATGGAGCCGGCGAGCGCGCGATGGATCATCACCGGAACGTGCTCGTTCCCATCGCTGCCGCGATATTGAAGATCGAAACGTTGCGGTAGGACGAAATCGACCTGTACCGTGCCGAGTTGCCATTTTCGACCGATCGCATCGCGCACGTTGATATCGAGTTTCGGGCCATAGAATGCGCCACCGCCGTCATCGATGTCGTAAGCGACGCCTTTGCTTGCCAGCGCGGCGCGAATCGCGTTCTCGGCGATTTCGTCGGTCTCGACGCGATCTTTTGCTTCGCGAGTCGAAAGAACGTACTGAAACTCATGAAAGCCGAACGCGTCCATCAGGCGCAGCGCTTCGTCGAGCGTCTGCTCGAACTCCGATTGCAACTGATCGGGCATGCAGAAAAGGTGGGCATCGTCCTGCGTGAATCCGCGAACGCGCGTAAGGCCGTGCAGCACGCCGCTGCGCTCGTAGCGATAGACCGTTCCGAACTCGGAGTAGCGAATCGGTAGTTCGCGGTACGAACGCGGCTTATCGCGGTAGATGAGGATATGCCCGGGGCAGTTCATGGGCTTGAGGCGGAAGCGCTGCTCCTCGACTTCGAGCGAACCGAACATATTTTGAGCGTAATTTTCGAGGTGCCCCGAAATTGCATAGAGGCGCTCGCTCACGATATGCGGCGTGACGACCGGCTGATATCCGCGTTCGCGAAGCCCGTCGCGGATGAATTGTTCCACGATGCCGCGCACCGTCGCGCCCTTCGGATGCCAGAATATCAAGCCGCCGCCGGCATCTTCTTCGATGGAAAAGAGATCGAGCTCGACCCCGAGCTTGCGATGGTCGCGTTTTTGCGCTTCCTCCATCTGCGCGAGGTAGGCGTCGAGCTGCTCCTGCGTCGGCCAGGCCGTGCCGTAGATGCGCTGTAGCATCGCGTTTTTTTCATCGCCGCGCCAGTACGCGCCGGCGACCGAGGTGAGCTTCAGGGCACGGAGATCCCCGGTACTCTCGGCATGCCCGCCGCGGCAAAGGTCGGTAAAAGCGCCGATCGTATACAACGTGATCGGCTCGCCTTCCGGAATCGCCTCGGCGAGCTCGACTTTATAGGGATTACCTTTGAATCGAGCGATCGCTTGTTCGCGCGTCACGCGCTCGCCGGTCATCGGATAGTCGGCGGTAACGATCTCGCGCATTCGCGCTTCGAGCCGTTCGATATCCTCGGGCGTAAATGGGGTCGCGCGGTCGAAATCATAGTAGAAGCCGTTCTCGATCGCGGGGCCGATCGTCGGCTTCGCATCGGGGAAGCAATCTTGCACCGCGTACGCAAGAACGTGCGCGGCCGTATGGCGGAGGGCGGCGAGCGCCGCTTCGTGCGCCTGGTCGTTATCGGGCATCCCTGCGGGTTCGGCGCCGATGGGGGGGCTGGCCTTGCGCCGCCGCCTTAATCACTCTTAAGAGTTCCATAAGCCGGTGTTTACCAGCGGGTTGTACGATCTCGGTGAGGGTGCGCGAAGGCGGACCCGAGCGTTGTACCGCACTTGTCATTTTTAACGAAGGGAACTACATGCGTAAGTTAACCGCCGTCGCTCTTGCAGCCGTGTTCGCACTCGGCTCGCTCGCAGCGGCGCGGGCTGCGACGCCGATCCTCGAGACCGGCTCGTCGCTGCTCTATCCGTTGATGAATATCTGGGTTGCTTCGTACCAGGCGAAGAACCATGGCGTCCAAATCACGACGCAGAGCACCGGCAGCGGCACGGGCATCTCGCAGGCGATCGCCGGCGTCGCACAGATCGGTGCATCGGATGCCTACATGGGAGATCCGCAAATGCGCGGTCACCGCATGCTGAATATTCCGCTTGCGATCAGCGCCCAGCAGATCAACTACAACATTCCGGGCTTGAACAACGTCCATCTCAACTTCTCCGGACCGGTCCTGGCCGGCATCTACAGCGGGAAGATCCGCTACTGGAACGACGCCGCGATCAAAGCCATGAACCGCAACGTCGCCGGGAAGCTCCCGCACCAGCCGATCGTTCCGATCCACCGCACCGACGGCTCGGGCGACACGTTCATCTTCTCGCAGTACCTCTCGAAGTCGACGCCGTCGTGGGCCAACGGCCCGGGTTTCGGCACGACCATCAGCTGGCCGGGCGTTTCGAACGCCGTCGGCGCCAACGGGAACCCGGGAATGGTGCAGACGTGCAAGCACACGCGCTACTCGATCGCGTATATCGGCGTCAGCTTCCTCAACGAGACCAACAAGGCCGGCCTCGGCTACGCGGCGCTGAAGAACCGCGACGGCCACTACGTGCTCCCGACCGCCGCCAACATCCACGCCGCCGCGGCCTCGATGGTCGGTCACACGCCCAAGGACGAGCGCATCTCGCTGGTCTTTGCGCCGGGTGCCAACTCGTACCCGATCATCAACTATGAGTACGCCATCGTCAATCCGAAGCAGGGGAACGCGACGGTCGCCAACAGTCTCAAGGCGTTCCTCAACTGGGCGATCTCGGCCAACGGCGGACAACAGGCGCACTTTCTCGACGCAGTGCACTTCTTGCCGCTCCCGGGTCCCGTGATCGCCAAGAGCAAGGCGCCCCTCCGCTCTGCGGCCGGGCGGCTTTGCTCATGCCGTGATCTATGTGAGCCACGCCGAGCGTCCGGTGGTGCCGCAGACAGCGATCCTCTCTGACAGCGACGGGACCTACGTCTACATCGTCGCAGGTAATGGCCGAGTCGTACGAC
>DAHUYY010000143.1 GCA_027306845.1 Vulcanimicrobiota bacterium
GGCGATGAGTCACGGCGTCATAGATCAGCCGGAGGGTGATGGGCTCGGGCTGCGCGTAGGCGGCGCGGGAACCGGCGGTGACCTGCACCGCCGCCGGGTGCAGGCCGGCGGCGAGCGCCTGCGGCTCGGGCGCCGGCGCCGGCAAACGGACGATCTCTCGAATCATTTCCATCTCGATCATCGGCGGTTCTCCTTCACTCTCTTAAGCATTTTTGAGGTTCATAATCGTTGTTAACGATCGGTCGAGAAAATCCCGCAAAAACAAGCGTTTTTTCACGATATCGACCAGGACTCGCGCGGGCGAAAGCCGCAGCATATGCACCAGCGTATCTACCGTTTTCGTTCGCGGAGGTATCCCGTTGCGCCGTCTCGTCGCTTTCATCATCGGTTGTTCCATTTTTTGTTCGATCGCGCCCGCAGGCGCATCGGAGAGCGGCGCGTCGTCACAACGTTCATCGCTCGATTCGCTGCTTCGTTCGCGTATCAAACACGTGTTTGTCATCTACCAAGAGAACCGTTCGTTCGATTCCTATTTCGGAACCTTCCCCGGTGCCGATAACCTCGCCTCTCCTTCGGCCCGAAGCCATGGATTTCGCCAATACGATCCGATCGGGCGCCAATGGGTAACGCCGTTTCGCATCACCGCTCCCGATACCGCCGATGCCGATCATTCACGCCCGGCGCTGCTGACGAAGGCCGATGGCGGCCGAATGGATCTCTACGTTGAAACCGAGGAATTCGGTCTCCTCGCGCGCGGCTATCAACGCAGCGATGCCGAGCGACTCGGCCTGCTGACGATGGCGCACGAAGATTGCGACACCATTCCATACTTGTGGTATTACGCACATAACTTCGCACTCTACGATCGCTTCTTTCAAGGGATGTGGGGGCCGTCGACGCCGGGAAATATCGACCTTATCGCCGCGCAGACCGGCGAGACGCAATGGGCTCGCGACGCCGCCGAGCAAGTTGCGCCCGATTCCAAAGGCCCCGGAGAGCCGATCGTCGACGACGCAGAGCCGCCGTTCGGCCCCTATCCGGGGAGCCCGCCCGATCCCCTCAAAGCCCAATACGATCAACATTATGCGACGATTTTTCTGACGATGGCGCAGCGCCATGCGATCGAAGCGAAGCGCGACAATCACGGCATCCGCAAAGATATCGCGGCGATCGCTCGCAGCGGGCGCCCCGCGATTCCGTGGGGTTGGTACCAGGAAGGTTACGCCGCCGCCGCACACCCGAATGCAACGAATCTGGTGCACGGCTATATTCCGCACCACAACGCCTTGCAATATTTCGGATACCTGCGCAAGAATCCGTATTTTTGGGGCGGGGTCCACGATCTCACCGCGCTCTTCCCCGCCATTTCGCAAGGGCGACTGGGGAGCCGAAGCGTGGTTTTTATAAAAGGCGGTAAGAAAAATCCGTTCGGCCTCAAGCCGGCAAATAAAGATCCCCGCGTGCAATCGCGTTTCCGCGGTGACGACGACCATCCGGGCTACTCCGATTCACAGATTTCCGAAGCAATGGTCGCCAAGGTCGTCGATACGATCGCGCGAAGCCGCTATTGGAAGAGCTCCGCAATTTTTATCTTTTGGGATGACTCCGAAGGCTTTTACGACCACGTGCCGCCCCCGCAATTCGAGCGCTGCTTCGACGGACATGCGTGCGGCGACGGCCCTCGCGTTCCGGCGATTCTCATCTCGCCATATGCGCGCGATCATGCGGTGGTAAACGAGCTCTCCGATCATGCTTCCTTCGTGAAATTTCTCGGGACGCTCTTTAAATTACCGGCGCTGGCCTCACTACCCGACGAAAAAATCTATATGCCGCTGGGCCCGCGCGACACGAATCCGGCCTTGAGCGATCTCGTCGGCGCGTTCGATCCGCAACGTCTCGCCGGAACGAAAGCACCGCTACCGGCGAGCCAAGCCGAGATCCCGACGCGCGTTGTCGACAGCATTCCATCGACGTGGAACTGCCGCACGATCGGCGTCACGCCGATTCATATTCCCGGAGAGAACCATCCACCCAAAGGCTTCGCACCGCTCCTCGAAAACCATTAGCGAACTACCGTCGCCCTTCGGTTACTCTCGAAACCACTTTTTCGCGTTGGCCCGACGGTGGGGACACCCCGGCCAACAGCACGGTTGTCGTTTGCCGTCTTTCAAATCGGCAAGTAGACGCTCGATGTGCTCGATCCGCGTCTTCGGGCGCTTCACGATCGTCGTCCAACAGATCCATTCATTGCGCTGAATCGGCGTGAGGCCGTTCCATAGCTCGAGCGTCTTCTTCGCCGATGTTATCGCCTCGACCATATCGGTCGGAACCTCATGGAGCACTCCCGGTAAAATCTCCGACTTCACTTGCGTGGCCACTACGCTCCCCCCTCGCCCTCCGTTCGCTCGCCCTCTCTAGGCTCTCCGAATCGCCTCTTCTCGCTTCCCGGCCCTCCGTCCCGTACTGTGCTTCCCGGCGCCATTCCGTCGCCTATTTTTCCAGCCTCCCCATCGCCTCTCTCTCTCCCCGTCGTCTTTCTCTCTCTCCCCGTCGTCTTTTTCTCTCCCCCGTCGTCTTTTTATATCTCCCTCGTCCTCTTCTTATATCTCTCGTCGTCCTTTTATATCTCCCCCGTCGTCTTTAACTCTCTCCCTCATCCTCACCATTTGCCCCGTCCCCCTCGCCCAAACAAAAGTGATTCCGGAGCTGAATTCGTCGAGATCGAGGCGCAGGAACGCGACGCGTACGTGAGGTACGCGAGCGTTCCGGCAACGAAGATATCGGCGGATTCAGCCCGGAATCAAGGGTGGGATCGGGTGCGGGAGGCCCAGTACTCCACCGCCGCACGAGCGACGAAGTTGGTGACGAAGATGCCGATCATCAGCAGGAAGGCCGCGGCGTACGCAAGTTGATGCGACTCTTTGAACGGCTCGTTGATGAACGTCCACACGACGTAGGTAAGATAGCCGACCGGCGAATGCGTCGGAGCGAGCGTCGGCATATAATTCGACCAACCGGCGGTATAAATGAGCGGGGCAGTCTCACCCAGGGCGATGCCGACGCCGATAAGCAGGCCGGTGAGCGTTCCCGGAAGCGCCCACGGAAACGCGACTCGCAAAAACGTCGTCAACGGGCGCGCGCCCAACGCGACCGAAGCTTCGACGAGGTCGCGTGGGACCGCCGAAAAAGCGAGATCCGCCGCGCGATAGACGTAGGGAAGCATGATGATCGCGAGCGCGAGCGAACCGGCGACGAGCGAAAAGCCCCATCCCGCCGTCTCGACCAACGCCACGTAGAGAAAATATCCGACGACGATCGACGGAACGCCGAAGAGCACGTCGATCGAAAGGCGCACGACGATGCGCAAACGATCCGGTGCGAATTGCGTGACCCAGATCGCCGCGCCGATACCGACGGGCACGACAAGGGCGACTGCGAGGGTGACCAGCAGCAGCGTGCCGGCGATTGCGTTTGCTAAGCCGCCGGCGATGCCTTGCGTTACTGTAACGAAGATATCGGGGCGAATCGCTGCAATTCCGCGCACGAAAACAAACCCGAAGAGCGAAAGCAGCACCAGGAGCGCACCGACCAGCGAGGCGATGCAGAGCACCCACCAGAAGCGCGAGATTGCGACGTTGCGCGTTACTCGAGAGACCATTAGTGCGAACGATCCTGGCCGCGAATAGCGACCCGAGCGATCGTATTGACGGCTAACGATATGACGAACAATACGAGTGCGAGTTCGGCGAGCGATCGTTGGGCGACTCCACTGGCATCGCTAACCGCCGACTCCAATTGCGAGACCACCACCGCAGCGATCGTATTGATCGGTGAAAAAATGTTCTGCGGGAGAATATTGATTGCGTTTCCGGCAACCATCAACACGGCCATCGTTTCTCCGAGAGCGCGGCCGAATGCGACGAGAATTGCACCCACGATGCCGGTGCGTACGCTCGGCAGCACCGCATGCGTAACGGCCTGCCACGATGTACTCCCCAGCGCCATGCTCGCTTCGTAGATACTTTTCGGCTGCGCCAGTAATACATCGCGCACGGTGGCAACCATGATCGGCATCACCATGATCGCAAGAACGATCGCCGCGGCAAAGAGTCCGTTTCCGCTTCCGGCATCGCCACCGAGAAAGGGTATGAAACCAAAGTGGTGCGTGACGAACGGCGCGACGTGGTTCCCGACCCAGGGTACCAGCACGATCGTGCCCCACAATCCATACACCACCGACGGGATTCCGGCCATGAGTTCGATCAACGCGTTGGTCGGAAGGCGCAGTCGCTCCGGTAAGCGATAGACGATCGTCAATGCAACGCCGAGTGCGAGCGGTACGGCGAAGACCATCGCGAGTACTGCCGATAGCAGCGTTCCCACCAGAAAAACCAAGCCGCCGAACTCGGCGCCCGGCTCCGCGGCGACGCCGTTATGAATCGAGCTTCCCGTACCGTATTGGTTGCCGATATTCCAGGTGATGTCGTTGAGAATGCTCAGCCCGTTATAGCGGATCGCAGGCCACGTGTACCAACGCAAAAACAGCAGCATCATCACGACCAGCAGCAAGCAAATACTAGCGGCGATCGACGTGAGAACGCCGGCCAGCATTCCGCTGGCCGGCGATTGCGAGAAGGGAACCGCGGCGCGTCGCGCGCGGCTCCCCCCTACTGTCGGCGTAAGGCTCGCCAACCTAGTGGATCTGCGCGATCTGCGTACGGCTCAATTTTGCAATCGAGGCCGGTAGCGGGAGGAAGTGGACGGCGTTGAGGAAGTGCATCTGCTGCCCGCCGTTATGGTCGAGCACCCACGAGAGGAACTTCACCAGCGCTTCGCGCGTCTGCGCGTTCTTTTGGTGCGGGTTAACGATGGCATATTCGTAGTTGATGATCGGGTACGAGTTCGCACCCGGAGCAAAAACGAGCGAGATGCGTTCGTCGCGCGGGGTCTTCGAATACATCGCCGCCGCAGCCGAACCGATCGTCGAAGCGGTCGGGGCGAGGAAGCGTCCGGCGCGATTCTTGAGGAGCGCGTAGCCGAGCCCGGCCTTATTCGTTTCGTTGATAAAGCTCACGCCGATATAGGCGATGGAGTACGGCGTCGCTTTGCAGGCCTGCACCATGCCCGGGTTGCCGTTTGCGCCGACCGCAGTCGAGACCGAGGGCCAGCTGATCGAGGTGCCGTAACCGGGGCCGTGGCTCCACATCGGCGTGGTGAACGAGAGATACTGCGAGAAAATGAAGGTGTCGCCCGATCCATCGGTACGGTGGATAGGAATGATCGTCCGGTGCGGGAGCCGGCCGGCGTAGGGGCGATTGAGCGCCTTGAT
>DAHUYY010000144.1 GCA_027306845.1 Vulcanimicrobiota bacterium
AGACCGGGACGACGTTTTCGCTTAGGTGCGGCGTGCGCTCAGGCTTTGGTGAAGGCGTGGGCGCCGGAGCAATTGCAAGCAATGCAAACGTCGCGAACAGCGGTAAAAGAGCGAAGGGTAAACGCATGCGTGCGCCCGTTCGCGCGTGCATGCGGCCTTCCTGGGACGTTAAGAGCGCCCCCCTTAGATGTGCCGCTCGACGAAGACCGCCATCCGGCGGCCGCTCTCGCCGTTGAGCGGCGCGACGATCACGCGGAATCCGCTGACGACGGCGGCGTTGGAGCCCGCGGTGCGGGTCGCGCGCCAGCTCGAGGTCATCGCGCGGACGGCGCGATCGATGGGGCCGGGAAGGGCATCGGGGGTCGCATCGTCGCCGTAGAGCGAGCCGAAGGGGTCGACGGCGTTCGCCGGCCCAGCCATGACCACCCGATAGTCGTCGTCGAGGACGAAGCAGTAGGGAATCTCGGGCGCTCCGCCGGCCGCGGTAAGCGTGGGGGTGCTTGGTTGAGCGGCCTCGGTGGCGAGTGCGTACATGCTGAAATCCTCCATGCCCTAACGATAGCCCCCAAAGCCTCGCCCGCGCCTCCGGGAAAACCCCTGGTTTTTCGCGTATCGCTCCCCCCGTGGGAACGCTGATCGGACGCACGAAGGAACTCGACGGCATTGCCGCCGCTTTGCAGGAGGCGCGGCGCCTGAAGGTGGCGCGGACGTTCCGCCTGCTCGGTACCTCCGGGATCGGCAAGAGCGCCCTCAGTGAAGCCGTCGTGGAGCGCGCTCGTGCCGAGGGCTGGCTCGCGGTGCTCGCCGCCGCGCACCGCATTCAGGCCCATCTGCCGATGGCTGCCGCGCGTCAGATCGGCGCGGGAATTCTCGGCGCACTCGGCGAGCGAAGCGAGCGCTACGCCTCCGGTCTCCCGAGCGACTTCAGCGCCGAGCGAGACGGCGCGAAGACCGAAGAGGCGCTCTATCGTCTCGTCGAAGCGGTGCTGCTCGACGATCCGCTCTTCCTCGCCGTCGACGATATGCAGTGGTGCGACCGCGAATCGCTCGCGCTGCTTCAGCGTCTGGTCGAGCGCTTCGCCGAGCGGCGATTGGTGTTGCTCTCGATCGAGCGCCTCGACGAACCCGGGTGGGAAGGGCTCGTCGGGAGCGATGAGTCGTTCGTTCTCGATGCGCTCCCGGTATCGGACGCACGCGCGCTCGCGCGATCGTTATTGCCCGGCGCGAGCGACGAGGAGATCGCCCGCGTCGCCGAGGTCTCGGCGGGGCGCGCCATCGATATCGTTGCTATCGCCGAATCGTTCGCCACCGACGGCGGCGACGGCACCGCGAGCGTCGCTGTCGGCCTGCGTGCGGTCGTCGCGCGCGATCTCGCCGTCATGCCGCCGGAGCGGCGCGAGTTCTTGCAGATCCTCGCGCTGATCGAAGAGCCGATCGCACATGCGCTGCTCCGGCAGTTGTGGAGCGAGGAGCACTTCTTACCACTGCTACAAGCGAGTACGGGGCGCTACATCTCCGGCTCTCCCGGGGGCATCGTTTTTCGGCACGCTGCGCTCGCTCAAGCGATTCGCGAGACGATTCCGATCGATGTTCCCTACCGTCGCCGCATCATCGCGGCGATTGCAAAGCTTGCTACGCCGACAAGCGCCGATCTCGAACAGGGGATCGCGCAGTCCCGGGCGTGCGGCGACGGAACGTTGGAGCGCGAGTACCTTCAGCGTCTCGCGGCGACGGCCGAAGCGGCGCATGACTTGCCGCTGCAGGCGAGCGCACTCGAGCGTTTGCTGCCGCTGATCGAATCCGACGAGGACGCGTTCCTTGCAACGAGCACGACGCTATCGATTCTATATAACGGAATGGGAGTCGAGCGGAGAAGCCTGCAAATCTCGCGCGATGCTCTAGCGCGAATCGAACACCCGTCCCACGACATGCGCGCGAGTCAGCTTATAAATTCGCTATTAGTTTCGACATGGCATACAGGAGCACGCGATAGGTTCAACGAGCTCTGCGCTCGTTTCGATGACCCGCACGCCGACCCCGCCGTGCAAGCCATGATTGTGTTCACTCGCATGATGGCTGCCTCAGCCGAGTTCGACGAAGAGGCATACCTCCGCACGCGCGCGATGCTTCCCGACGCTGCGCTATCATCTCCGCTTATGGCGGCTCGCATAAAAGCACTCGACGCGACGGTGGTTTATCGAGGCGGAAGTACGCCGACATCGCTCCCAATGCGTGTCGTCGACGATGTCGGGGCTCCGCCGGTTGCAGCGATTATGTCGGCGAACATCGAGTTTATGCGAGGCATCTATACCGACGGCGTCAAGCGAATGCTCGACGCTCCACAGGCACTCGCTCGAGCATTCCCCGCACTCTGCGCGCGCGCGCTCGCCGATATTTCGCGAGGGCAGTGCGACGATGCGATCGCGCAGGTTCACGACTCGTTGCTCGCCGTTGCGGGAACATACGCCGGGCGCGCGCTCGTCGGGCTCGCCGCGAGCGCGGCAGCGATCGGCGAACGCGCGCTTCCGCGCCGATTGGAGGCGATCGTCGCGAGCGAAGGGATCCGTTTCCTCAACGAGGAGCACAATTTCACGTTCGTTCCGATCGCCTGCGCATTTGCGGCGCTAACTGCAGCGAAAAATCGCGAGCCGGCGCGGGCGGTGCTCGAACGGGCGATCGCGGCAATGGAACGTCGGCCGCTCCCGCTCGACCTTTTCCCGATTCCGGTGGTCGCGAGCATCGCCGCGCAGCGGCTCGGCGACGCGCAACTGCTCGAACGTCTCGCCTCCGGTGCTCTGCGAACGGATCGTCAGCGGTGGTCGCAGGCGATGGCGCAACTCGCTCGACTCCATGCAATCCACGCGCTTCGCCGTCGGATTCCCGATGCCGAGCGCGCGACATTGCTCGACGAATTCAATGCGCTCGGCGCGCCGTACTTCGCCGCGCGGTTCCTCGGTGCTGCGACGCGCGAACAGGCCGCGGCCGACGGGCTCAGCGCGCTCTCGCGCCGCGAGCGCGAGATTGCGGCGCTCGTCGCCGAGGGGCTGAGCAATCGGGAGATCGCCGAGCGGCTGGTGCTGAGCGAGCGCACGGTGGAGGGGCATATCGCGAATGCCTTCGGGAAGACGGCGGCGAGCTCGCGCGCGCAGCTCGCCGCCTGGTACGTCCGTTCGTCTAGTGCTGCATAAAAACGAAAAACCCCACGGTCTTCGGAGCGTTGGCGTTGGCAGCCTGAATCTCCGCAACCATCCCCGACAAGTGCGCCTCGACGTGGTGCGCCATCGCGTGGAGATCCTCGGCCGTCGGCACTTGCGCGAGGCCGAGCGTCCGCGCGACGAGGGCGCCGATGGCGGCGGTGTCGTCTTTCGCGATCTTCATCCATTCGTCGAAGAGCGCGGGTGTGGTTTGGAGGGCGTGCAGAAAACCGGCGGCAACCGCGCGGCGGGCTACGTCATTCATTCCGTGTCGATCCTTTCAGATGCAAGGCAGCAATAGAAGTTGTTCGCCGCTCGATTCACGAACGACGACTGCGCCTAACCTTCTTGCCCGCGTGTAACGTTCCCGCTGTTATCGGAGAATCGCGACGAGGCGCAACGATTCGCGGTACTCGAACTCTCCGTTCGCGGCGGCCGATAAAACGATGTCGCGTAGCTCGGAGGTCAGCTCTTCGTCGAGCGAACCAAGAACGTAACGCCCGGAGATCGCTCGCCAGAGCGATTCTGCATCGAATGCTGCGCTCACCTCGAAATCGTCGAAGTTCGGTAGCGCGGTAAAGCCGGCGCGCACGAGTAAATCGGCGATACCAAAACGTTCGAAGAGGGCGCGATTTCCAATTGAGAACGGCGTAAATTCAGGGAAACGGATCGCGATTTTTCGCGTCAGCTTTCCCAGCAGTTCGCTCAGGCGAGTTGAGTGCTTCGGCGGGCGCGGAAGCAAGAACGCAAAGCTTCCGCCCGGTGCAAGCACGCGATAGACCTCGCGCAGTGCCGCGTCGACCTGCGGGATTAGCATGAACACTAAGTGCGCGGCGACGGCGGCGAAGGCTTCATCCGGGAACGGCAGCGCGGCAGCCGATGCAATGCGAAGGTCGGCGCCGCTCCCGGCAAGGCGCGTGGTGGCAAGCGCGAGTTCCTCCGCCGAGAGATCGATCCCCGCGAGTGCGGCGCGCGGGCTGCGCGATTTCAGCGCAACGAGAAGCTCTCCGTCACCGCAGCCGATGTCGAGAACGCCGGCGGGCTCCGTCGCGGCGATACGATCGGCGACAACCTCGTACGAGGTGCGGCCTTCGGCCGTGCGCAAGCCGAGCATGACTTTGCTGGTTATGCCGGGCATACGCCGATGGAATGCGTTGAGGTACGCCATACTCTGCTCGTTCGTCGGCGTAACGCCGTGCAAGATCGCATCCATGAACGATTGTTCGCGCACGGTCATGCCACCGCGAACGGGTTGAGCAGCGCCCGCGCCCGCGCCCGCATCACGCCGTCGATCATAAAACTCTCCAACCCCGGCACGATCGCCCGCACGACCGAGATCGGGAGATCGGGTGGCGAGAGATCGACCGCGATGACGCTGGGAATGCCATAGTCGCGCAGGGCGGCGAGCGTCTCACGCAGATCGGCGGCGAGATCCTCGCTGCTGCGGTCAGGAAGATCGGCGAGCGCGATGCGTTCGGCGGGGAGATCGAGATACCAGCGCCCCTTCGGCACTTCGCCTAATCGCCGCGCGTGATCGCCCATGATTCCCTTCGGTTCGTCGGCGCGCAACATATCTTCGCGCGCCGCCTGAATATCGACGACGCGGCTCTGTAGTGCCTCGGTGAGCGCGCGCGCGAGCGCATGCGCCGGCGAGAGCGCGCAGCCCAGCCCCATGTGCGCCATCGGAATCGGCGCATCGGGCTCGGAGATCGAAGCGAGTACGGTGATCGGCAGCGGCGGTTCGTCGAGCGCGAATGCATGCACGGTAAGCCCGGCGCCGCGCAACTCGCGCACCAACCAGTCGACGTTGCTTTCGCCGACGGGAAGTTCGATCTCGGGCATCAGCGCGCGCTCGGGTGCGTCGGGGCCGAGAAAGAGCTTCGGTGCAAGCGAACAACGCACGTGTGCGAGCGCCCAGCAATGCCGTTCGATGAGTTCGCAGAGCGCGTGGTAGAGCGCTTCGGTCGGATTGTTTCCCGAGGCGAGCCCGTTAGTGCTCGTCGTCGCGAAGAGTC
>DAHUYY010000145.1 GCA_027306845.1 Vulcanimicrobiota bacterium
TCGCATGCTTGATACCATTTCTACTCACGCGACCATGCGAGACAATGCAGTTGCCGCGCAGACCGAGGAGCGGTGCCCCCCCGTAGGTCTCGTAATCGTACCGCTTGCGCAGCCCGCGCAGGCGCGGCAACAGCAGGGCAGCGCCGAGCTTTGCGGCAAGCCCACCGCCTAAAACCTCTTTTTTCATAATCGCGCCGAGGTCGCCGATCATTCCCTCGCAGGTCTTCAAGACGACATTCCCGACGAATCCGTCGGCAACGATGACATCGGCCACGTTATGGAACATGTCCTTCCCTTCGATATTCCCGATGAAGTGCACCGGCGCATGGTCGAGCAGCGCGGCAGCTTCCAAGACCGATGCGTTGCCCTTCGTGCGCTCCTCACCGAGGGAGAGGACGGCGACGCGCGGTCGTTCGATGCCCAATGCAGCGCGCGCATAGGCACTCCCCATGATCCCAAATTGCACGAGCCATTCCGGCCGACAGTCGACGTTCGCTCCGGAGTCCAGCAGCACCGAGGGGCCGTTGAGCGCGGGCCAGACCGTCGCAATCGCCGGGCGCGCGATGCCTTCGATCGTGCGCAGCTTTACCAGCGAAATGGCGAGAAACGCACCGCTGTTACCGGCCGATACGACTCCGGCGACCTCGCCGGATTTCATCATCTCGACCGCTCGTCCGAGCGAGGTTCGCTCCGATCCGCGCAGTGCTTGCGAAGCGTGTTGCTCCATCGGCACGGCCTCGGGCGCGTGCACGACGGCGACGCGATCGCCGGTAGATCCGTGAAGGAGCGGGCGTATGCGCGCTTCGTCGCCGACGAGCACGACGTTTGCTCCAAAGGCTTCGACGGCGAGCAAGGCACCGGCGACAACCTCTTCGGGCGCGCGGTCTCCCCCCATCGCATCGACGGCGATGCGCGGCTCACTCATCGAGCGCAATCCAGTACTCTGCGTTGCTCATTCCGCCGTAATAATACTCCACGTCAAGATCAGGGAAGGCTTCGCTCATCGCCTCGGCGAGCACCTTCGCATCGCGCTCGCGTTGGATGCCGCCATAGTAAAGGGTGAGTAACGATCCACGCTCACCCCCCATCGTCTTCACCACGGCCACGAGCGTATCTTTTATCGTCTCGGCAACGAATAACTCGCCCTCGAGTTGGGCGACCGGCTTCCCGCGCGCGATGCGGAGGCTTCCGTGCTGGGCATCTTTCCCGGCAAAGAACAATTGAGCGGCTCGCACGCGCGCGGCCTCGCCGAGAATCTTCTCCGCCGACGGAATCGTCGCTTCGCCGAACGAGCGCAAGGCAAAGAGCCCCGCGATCCCGGCGACGATATTGGGCGTGGGCACGATGGTGACGTGCTTCTCGCTTCGTTTCGCCGCCTCGCGCGCGGCCATCTCTACGTTCTTATCGTTGACGAAGAGCACGACCTCGTCGGAGAGCGTCTTGGTGATCGCCAGCAACAGGTCGCGCACGCTGGGATTGATCGCCGCCGGTACCGTGACTTCGGCACCCAACTCGCGTGCGATCGTTTCGAACCCTTCGCCGGGAGCGACGACGACGATCGAGCGATCGTGGGGAATACTATCGATGACGAGGACGTGGTGCTGCCGCTCCATATCATCGACTTTGAGGTGCGTCACCGTTCCGAAACGTTCGACGCTCTCCGTGACACGCTGCGGTACGTCGGTATGAATGTGCACCTTAATGCGCGGCTGCTCTCCGATGACGAGGAGCGACTCGCCGAGTTTTTCGAGCGTCGTTCGAACCTCGTGAACGCCGACCGATGCATCTTCAAGGATAAACTCGGTGCAGAATTTATTTTCGCCGATGTCCTGCGTCTTCGCAAAGGCACTTTTTTTTGCCGGACGTCGCGGAAAGGCGGTCGCGCGTACCTTTACGTCGGGGCGGAAGCTCGAAATTCCCTCGAGAAAGTACACGAAGCCCGCGCCGCCTGCATCGACGACGCCGGCCTCCTTGAGCGCCGCGAGTTGCTCCGGCGTGCGATCGAGCGCTTCATTCGCCGCGCGTACGACGCCGGTCAACAGACGATAAAAATCCGGCTCGTGCAGGGCGAGGCGATAGGCAGCCTCCGCGGCGGCATCGGCGACGGAGAGAATCGTTCCCTCGACCGGACGAAGCAGTGCCTGACGCGCCGCCGCGACGCTTTCGCGAAGCGCGGTCGCAAAGACGAAGGTATCGATCTCGCGGCGGTGCCGAACGTGGTGGGCGAAGCCCCGCAGCATCTGCGACACGATCACGCCCGAATTTCCGCGAGCGCCCATCAGGCTGCCCTCCGCCGCCGCAGCCGCGACCTCCGAGAGCGGGGCATCCGCACACTTTGCCGCCGCGACGCCGGCCGCGCGCACCGTGAGGAACATATTGGTCCCGGTATCGCCGTCGGGGACGGGAAAGACGTTCAGATCGTTGAGAACGCCTCGATATTTCTTGAGAAAGTAGCTGCCCGCGGCGATGAACTTCGCAAAGGCGCGCCCATCGAGCGCGGTCACATCCATGGCCGCGCTCCTTTGGGCTCTCCCGGTCGAATCCTGTCCCCGGGCTCGCAGGGGCTTCCCCTACCGGGGCTTACCCGCCGAAATATCCGGCTAGGACCTTCTTCGCGCTGCTCGCCGGATTTTGTGCGATCAGCTTGGGGTCGGTGGTGACGATGATCTCACCGGCCATAGCGCCGGGGTAGCCGTGAACGCCGGGGCGGTGCGCCGGCTGAACGGCCGTGCCGTAGGTCTTGGCGAGCACCGCGTGGACCGAGCAGTAGTAGGCATAGATCCCGGGTTTCGTAAGGCTCACCGTATAGGTCGCGACGGGGTGACCGGCCCCCGGTGTACCCGCTGGGTCGCCGTTGATGAGCGGGTTAAGTTTTCCGGTCGTGGGATGGTACCCGAGGACGGTATGCGGCTCGGTATCCTCGTTCACGAAGACCACCGGCTCGCCTGGGGCGACCGCGACGGTCGGTTCGAGAAACTCGTTCCCGCCGTTCATGTGGACGTAGACCGGCGCGCCGCCGGCGGTTCCGGCTGTCGCCGCGCGCGATGCGGCGCATCCGGCGAGCGCAAGGCTGAGGGCCGCGGCGAAGAGCACGAGAGGGATTTTTTGCACGAGAACTCCCTTCGAGAGTCAAGATGGGAAAGATATCGTCGATGGAACGCATCCGGGGACGGAATGGTGCCGATACCCGGCGGCCGCGCGGCGCTTGAAGTTCGCCGCACCGCGTGGTAAACTGCTCTGGCTTTTGCGAGCCGTACTGCGGCCCGCTACCTCCCGCGACTTTCGTCGCACCACCGTTGTAAGGAACCGACTCAAATGGCGAAGCGCTGTGAAGTCTGTGGCAAAGGGCCGATGTCCGGCAACAACGTTAGCCACGCCATGAATAAAACCAAGCGTCGCTGGCTGCCCAATCTCCAGGCCGTCAAGATCGACGTCCGGGGCACCCACCGCACCGCTCGCGTCTGCACCGGCTGCCTGCGCGCCAAGCGCGTCACCCGCGCCGTCTAACACCGCCGCGTACCGGCCGTGTCGAAGCAACGCATCGGCATCGTCGGAGCAGGGCGGATGGGCGCGAATATCGCGCTCCGCCTTCACGATCTCGGATACCCGATTCCCTCGATCTACGATATCGACGCCGCTGCCGCGCAGCGCCTCGCGACGCAGACCGGCTCTGCCGTTGCCGCCTCCCCGGCCGATCTTCCTCCGCTCTGCGAGATCGTTCTCACCGTCGTGAGCGACGATGCGGCGATGCTGCGTATTTTCGCCGACGACGAGCGTTCGCTACTGCGGGATGCTCGCGGCCGCACGTTCGTCAACTGCGCTACCGTCGCACCATCGACCCATATCGAGATCGAACGACGCGCTCGCGCGGTCGGCGCCGATGCGATCGAAGCGTGTATGGCGAGTTCGATCCCTCAAGCCCGCGAGGGCAGCCTCTTCCTCATGGTCGGAGGTGCGCGCGCGGTTTTCGACCGCTGCGAGCCGTTGTTAAGCGATATGAGCTCGTCGTTGCTCTACATCGGCGAGGCGGGTCGCGCCGCGCAACTCAAAGCCCTCGTGAACATGGTGATGAACGCCAACACCGCCGCGCTCGCCGAAGGGCTGGGGCTCGCCGACGCACTCGGCCTCGATCTTCAACTCGTGCTCGACGTCTTCGCTCGGACCGGTGCCGATTCTCGGGTGCGTGCGACCGACGGCGCGGATATGATCGCCCGCGAGCACGAGACCTATTTCTCCGCCGAACACGCGGCGAAGGACTCCGGCATCGCCATTGGGCTCGCGCGCGAGAGGCACCTCAACCTTCCGATCGCCGAAGCGACCCATCGACAATACGAACGCTTGAAACGTCTCGGCCTCGGGGCGCTCGACAAATCGGCGATCTCCGAACTCACGTTTCGCTCGCGGCACGCCGACGACGATGCATGAACGGGTCGCGCTCGACGACGGGCGCGAAACGATCCTCGAACGTTGGGGCCTCGATGGCCCCGCGATGCTCTGCATTCACGGAATGACGAGCTCGCGGCGCTCCTGGAGCAGGCTCGCCGAGCATCTCGGTTCGCGATATCGTATCTATGCCTACGATCAACGCGGGCATGGTGATTTTGCCGACTGCCCGGCGCCGATGACGCTCGCGCAATGCATCGCCGACGCCGCCGCGGTCGCGCGTGCGATCGGAGAACCGATCGAGCTGCTCGTCGGGCACTCGTGGGGCGGCGCCGTTGCACTTGCGAGCGCAGAGCAGATCGAGGCGCGCGGCGCGATCGCCATCGACCCGATGATCGTGCAACTCTCGGAGCGCTGGTACGACGAATTTCTCAGCGAGCTCGCCGATCGATTTTCGCTCCACGGCGAGGCCCGCGCACGGTCGATTCGCGATGCATACGCGTCGTGGCATCCGCTCGATATCGAAGGAAAAGCACACGCGGTTGCGACGATGAGCCTCGCACCGATCGTCGGACTGCGCGACGAGAATCCCCCGCATACGTGGGATCTTCGCGCGCGCGTCCTCGCTTATCCGCTACCGCTGCTGCTCGCTCTGCCGAACGTCGAAGAGAGCATCATTCCCGAGGAGACCTACCGGCGGCTCGCACGCGGCGCGGCTCGCGACACCGTGGGGGCGACGCTCCCCGGCGGCGACCATCACCTGCAGCGAACGGCGTTCGCCCCACTCATCGAATGCATCGACCGCTGGTTGATGGAGC
>DAHUYY010000146.1 GCA_027306845.1 Vulcanimicrobiota bacterium
GCGCGGCCGCGTCGCCGATGGAATAAGTTCTCCGGGATGGGGATGGGCATGGCCCGCCAATCGACGGACGCTCTACAATCGTGCCTCTGCGGACCCCGCCGGCGTTCCGTGGAGCGATCGCAAAAAATATATCTGGTGGGACGCAGAGAAGCAGGAATGGACCGGCGACGATGTCCCCGATTTCCCGAAGGGGAAGAACCCCGCGACTCCCGCACGCGCCGGGGCAAGCGGCATCGAGGCGCACTCCGGTGCCGACCCGTTCATTATGAACCTCGACGGGCGCGGGCAGCTCTTCGTTGCGGGTGCGCTCGTCGACGCTCCGCTCCCGGTGCATTACGAGCCGCTGCAATCGGTCATCGAGAACCCACTCTACCCGCAACAGAGTAATCCGTCGCTGCGTGAATGGAAACGCGACGATAACCGCTACAACCGGGCGATCGACCCCGATTTCCCGTACGTGCTTACGACCTATCGAATAACGGAGATGTCGGGAATCATGACGCGCTACATTCCGTGGCTTGCAGAGCTGCAGCCCGAGGCGTTCTGCGAGATCGATCCCGAACTCGCCGTCGAGAAGGGCATCGCCAACGGCAGTTACGTCACGATATCGACGGCGCTCGGCGAGATGGAGGCGCGCGCATTGGTAAGCGGACGAATGCAACCGCTACGCATGGGAAAGGGGCGGCGCATTCATCAAATCGGAATTCCGTATAATTACGGACGCATGGTCGGTTTTGCGCGCGGCGATTCACCCGGAGGGCTCATCGCGCTTTCGATGGATCCAAACGTCTCCATCCACGAAGCAAAGTCGCTCACCTGTTCTATTCGCCCCGGGCGACGGGCGACGCATGCGGCGGGAACGATCGAGGCTCCGGTTCCCGATGCGCAACGGCGCGCCTTCGGGGCCGGAGCGGCACACGGAATTGACGCGGGAGAGAGACGATAATGGCCACGGGGTTCTTTACCGACGCGACGCTTTGCATCGGTTGCAAGGCCTGCGAAGTCGCCTGTAAGCAGTGGAACGAATTACCCTCCGACGGTTTTGAATTCACCGGCAATTCCTACGACAATACCAGCCAACTTTCGGGTACTACCTGGCGGCACGTCGATTTTGTCGAGCGCGAGTCGATTGACGAGAGCGGAATCACCGCGAGTTGGTCGATGTTGAGCGACGTTTGCAAGCATTGCACGAACGCCGGGTGTTTGGAGGCCTGCCCGACCGGCGCGATCGTTCGCAATGAATTCGGCAGCGTCTTCGTACAGCCCGATATCTGTAACGGCTGTGGCTATTGCGTGGTCTCGTGCCCATTCGGCGTTATCGATCTTATCGAAGCGGTCGGTAACGGCGACGACGCTGGAAAATATGCCCTCGCAACCCTGCATGAAGATCGCCTCAACGACCGGAAAACCGCGGTTCAAGCAACCGGCGGAGTTGCCGGCAAATGTACGCTCTGTTACGACCGTCAGCGCATCGGTATGGTGCCGGCGTGCGCGAAAGCGTGCCCAACCGAGTCGATTCAATTCGGTGAAATCGAGGAACTTCGCGAGCGCGCGAAACACCGCGTCGAAACCTTACTCGAGCGCGGCGTCGATGCGCGCCTCTATGGCGCCGATGATGTCGGCGGCGGCATCGGGGCCCTCAACGCGTTCTTTCTACTCACCGATAGCCCCGAGGCATACAATCTTCCCGTCGAACCGGTGCTCCCTTCGACGCGACAAGCGATGGGATACGCGGCGGCGGCCGCGGCGGCGCTAGCGCTGGCGACGGTCGGCTGGGCGATCTTTCGCGGTGACGGTACTGACGCATGAAAAGCTACTACGATCGTCCCTTACTCAAAGGACCGCATTGGGGTTCGAACGTCGTGACCTACCTCTTCCTCGGCGGAATCATGGGCGGCCTCGGCCTCATCTCTTTGCTCTCCGACGATCGGCCGGAGCCGGAGATGAAAAAGTTGCGCAAGGCGACTCGTTACACGGCGTTTGCGTTGGCGGCGATCAATCCGCCGATTCTCATCTCTCACCTCGGGCGCCCCGAGCGATTCCTCAATATGCTGCGCATCGTTAAATTCAAATCGCCGATGTCGCTTGGGGTCTGGGGGCTCGTTCTTTACTCCGGCGCGGCCGGCGCGAATGCGCTGCGCGAGCTCGCCGATGACGGTGTCGTTCCGAGGATGCTGCGGTTTGTCGCCCCGAGCGCAACGGTGCCGATTCAGGCGCTCTTGGGAGCCTTCATGGCCGGATATACCGGCGTCCTCATCAGCGCGACGGCGATTCCTCTCTGGGCTGCGGGGAAACGCCACATTCCGGCCTTCTCCGTCTGCTCCGGTGCGGCGAGTGCAAGTGCGCTCGCGACGCTTCTATCGACGCTTCAAGGAAATCACGACGTCATTCCGCGGCTCGAACGTCTCGAAATGGCCGCAGCGGCACTGGAGATCGCGCTCGTAGCCGATTTTCGCAAACGCGGCGGTGCCGTTACCGCCCCCTTGTTCGAAGGGCGCGTCGGCAAGCGCCTTCGCGACTTCACCATTATCGGAGGAATCGTGGTGCCGTTTGCCTTGAATGCAATCGGCGGAGCTTTCAAACTCCCGAAATCGATCGATGCGCTGCGCAGCATCGCGGCTTCAACTCTAACGCTCGTCGGCGGATACGTATTGCGCGAAAGCCTGATCGAGGCCGGCAAACTCTCTGCAAACGATCCGCACGTCGCGTTCAGACAGCCTTCGTGAACGAATCCGCGACACGTCCCGGCCGCAGCGCCGACGTGACGACCGTGACGATCGACGAGGGAGTTTTCAGGCAACAGGTCGACCGCGTCGCCGTTGAGGAGCCGTTGGAGATTCGCTTGCTTGCCGGAAAGGAGCGGCGCTCGCTCGTGCTGACGATGCGGACGCCGGGGCACGATTTCGAACTCGCGGCGGGATTCTTGTTCAACGAAGGCATCGTCAGATCGCGCGACGAGATCGTCGGCATCTCGTACTGCCTCGACGCCGAGATCGACCAAACGCAGCAGTATAACATCGTGAACGTGGAGTTGCGCGCTCGGTCGCTGCCGGATTTGAGTGCGTATACGCGGCTTTTTTCCGGGTACGGGGCGTGCGGCATTTGCGGACGTGAGAGCATCGAGGCATTAGAAGCACGCGGGCTCGATAGTATCGATGATTCGACAACGATCGCCCCCGATCTCCTCTTTGGAATGCCCGACCGCATGCGCGCGGCGCAACCGATCTTCGAACGGACCGGTGGTTTACATGCGACCGCACTTTTCAATGCCGCGGGAGAGCTTCTCGTACTTCGCGAGGATATCGGTCGCCACAACGCGTTCGATAAAATCGTCGGTGAGGCGTTCCTCGCCGATCGATTGCCGTTGAAGGGACGCATCGCCTTGGTGAGCGGGCGTGCAAGTTTCGAACTGGTGCAAAAGGCCATCGCCGCGCAGATCCCTATCCTCGCGTCGATCTCCGCCCCCAGCAGCCTCGCCGTCGATCTCAGTAGGCGTTTTGGAATAACGCTGGTCGGCTTCTTGCGCGGCCACCGAGCAAACGTCTACGCCGCAGAGGAACGCGTTCGCTAAAGGTGTCCCTCCCCGTATGACACGGCCACGCTCTCGGCGAAGAGATTGGTGTGGAGCGCAACCGGGAACCCTCGTTCTCCTCCTTCGACCGCGAGCGCCGCTCGCCCGACGCGCTTTGGCCTGCAGTAGAGGGCGCGCGCTTTCGTTCGTTTTTCGCGCATAACGTCGATTCAATCGCATTTTTGGGGCTTGAAGGCGAGGTTCTTCAGGCGAATTTGATGTTTGAGGAAATGCTCGAGCTCGCTCCGGACGAAGCGGCATCGATATCTTTCTTCAATTACCTGGAACCGATTGCAGAGGCCGAGGCCCGCGAGGCGTTTAGCCAAACGCTCATCGGAGAAGCGCAAGAATTCGACAGTCTACTTCGAGCATCGGACGAAATATCGCCGATGCCGGTGCGCATTCGCTTTACTCCGCTTCGCGCCGAGGATGAAATGATCGGGGTATCGGCGATCGTCAAAAATATTGCCGCCGAACGTATCGCGCACCAGCACTTGCACAACCTCGCCTTCTACGATCCGCTGACGCGCTTGCCGAATAGAGCGCTCTTCGGAGATCGCCTGGCGCAAACGATTGCGGGAGCGAAGCGCTATAACCGCCCCTTTGCCTTATCGTTTCTCGATTTAGACGGATTTAAGAAAGTGAACGACGTGCACGGACACGCTGCCGGCGATGCCCTCCTTCGTGCGTTCGGCGAGCGTCTCGCCGTGATATTGCGCGAAAGCGACACGTTTGCTCGCCTCGGCGGCGACGAGTTTGCCGTCCTACAACAGGTGACGCGCATTCCTGAAGACGCCGCGGTGCTCGCCGAGAAACTTATCGAAGCTCTTCAAGAACCGTTTCTTATCGACGGCGCGAACCTAAAAGTCGGCTTAAGCATCGGCATCGCAGTCTATCCGTGGCACGGTATCGGCGAATCTTCGCTGCTCGAAGCTGCAGACAAAGCTCTCTACGAAGCGAAGTCGTCCGGAAAGAACACGTTTCGATTCGCGGGGCCGTTTTAGAGCGATCCTGGAGCGCTCCCTCCGAGCAGGGTATCGAGAACTCTCACCAGTTCGTCCGCGGTCGGCGGCCCCTCGATACGCGCCTGCGGTTGCAGAGCCTCGTCGTTCCCTTCACCGATAGCGATGAGCGGAATGCCTCGCTCGCGTAGCATCGTTTGCAGCGCCGTCGCCGCTTCGGTGCCGTCGCGGAGTTGCGTGGAGAGTACCACCGCCCCGACGGGTTCCCGTTCCAAAAGCGTTTCGATCTCCTCGATTTGGTCCGACATGCGAACGCGATAACCGGCCTCGCGCAGCTCGTCGGCGAGCACCAGGTTTCGCTCCCCCGCTCCAAGGAGCGCGACGGCGTGCGGGCGCAGGCTCGGTGCGGGAGCGAGCGGCAGGCGCACCGTAACGGTCGTTCCGCGCCCTTCGTCGCTGCTAATCGAAATCGTCCCGCTATGCAACCGTACGAGCTGCCGAGTAAGGAAGAGGCCGAATCCCGTTCCGGGTATTTTTAGTTTTCGTGCGTTTGAGGCACGCGTAAAACGTTCGAACAGCGATGGGATCTCGGATTTCGGGATACCTATTCCATCATCGTGCACGGTTACAACG
>DAHUYY010000147.1 GCA_027306845.1 Vulcanimicrobiota bacterium
CGAGCTCGGCGAGCACCGGCGCGGCGCCGGTTCCGGTGCCGCCGCCCATTCCCGCTGCGATGAAGACAAGATCCGCGCCATCGACGATCATCGCAAGATCTTCGCGCGACTCCTCGGCGGCATCGCGCCCGAGCGTCGGGTTCGCACCCGCACCGAGTCCGCGCGACATACCGGTACCGATCTGCACCGTATTCTCGGTGAGCGAATTGCGCAGCGCTTGTACGTCGGAGTTTACGGCGAAGAAATCTACGCCTGTCAACCCCGCTTCGATCATGCGATTGATCGCATTGCATCCACCCCCGCCGACGCCGATAACGCGAATCGTCGCGGCGTGCTCGGGGACATAGCGTTTTGCTTCAGCCATCGTTTCCTCCGTATGAAAGAGATCTAGTTCCACAGCGCCGCGAGCCACCCGCGTAGCCGAGTCATAAGCGAACCGTTCCGCGCCGATTCGACACCGGCGAGCTCGCTCTTGCGCGCGAAGAGGACGAGCCCGATCGCGGTTGCATATTGCGGAAACGCCAACGCGTCGATCGTTCCGGCGAGATTTGCCGGCACGCCTATGCGCACCGGCGCATCAAAAGTTTTCTCTGCGAGCGCCTCGAGCCCGGGTAACGACGCACCGCCGCCGGTGAGGACGACCTCGCCGACCACGAGGTCGCGCGGGACATTTTCGAGGACCTTCGCCCGGGCCATCCGCAGCGTTTCCAAGACGCGCGGCACGACGATGGCGTTGAGTTCCTGCGTGTTCGCGTCCCGCTGCGAGCGCCCGTCGAGGGACTGCACCGAGAACGTGCGCACCGCCCCGCCCGCTACGTCGCCGACTCCGAAACGATGCTTGACCTCCTGCGCCTGGGCGAGCGAGGTCTTGAGCCCCAGCGAGATATCGTTGGTGAGGATCTGCCCGCCGACCGGAATCGTCGCGGTATAGATCGCGCTCCCACCGGTGAAGACCGCGATATCGGTCGTCCCCCCGCCGATATCGAGTAAGAGCACCCCGACGTGCTGTTCCTCGGGCAATAACGTCGCCGCCGCGCTCGCGAGCGGCTCGAAGACGACGCCCGCCGACTCGATGCCCGCCCGATGGACGCACTTGAGCACGTTGGAGAGAAAACTGCTCGCCGCGGTGACGATATGCGTGTCGACCTCGAGCCGCCCGCCGGCCATGCCGACGGGATCGACGATGCCGTCTTGGCCGTCGACGGTGAAGAAACGAGGAAGAGCGTGAACGATCTGCCGATCGCTCGGGACGTTGATAATCTTGCTGGCATCGACGACGCGTTCGACGTCGATCGCCTCGACTTCACGGTCGTCGTTCGCGACCGAGACCACGCCGCGGTTATTGACGCTGCGCACGTGCTCGCCGGTGATACCGACGATCGCTTCCTCGATGTGAACCCCGGACATCCGCTCGGCCTTCTCAGTTGCCGCCTCGATCGACTTCACCGTCTGCTCGAGATCGACGACGACGCCGCGACGCATTCCGAGCGAAGGCGCCTCGCCGAAGCCCAGGATCTCGAGGCCGTTGGGCCCTTCGGCGGCAACGACCACGCACGTTTTCGTGGTGCCGATGTCGAGGCCGCAGAGCGTCCCTTGTTTCATTCACATCCTAAATTATTAACGCCGGTATCCACCATATATTGGGCTAACAGGTAAGAACCCCTACTATCCCTGCCGAAATGGCTACCCCCGAGCATCTTGGCGCCTCCTCGCGCAGCTCCTCTTGAGGAGAACGCCCCAAGTAGGACGAAGCCTGCCCGGGATGAGCCAGAAGCGAACCTCCATCGAGCGCGGCCTCGTGATCTCAGCTATGATCGTCTTTGTCGTCGTGTTGTTGGTCATTCCAGCAGCGTTTTATGTCACGAACAATATTGCGACGCAGGCCGCAACATTGCATGACAAAATCGTAAAAGGCGAACTTGCGTACGCGCGCGTCGCCGACGATGCAAACGGTTTGCGGGCCGCGTCGTTGGAAGCAGCGACGAACACCGATCCGGTGCGCGCCGCAGCCGCGCTGAAAACCGCCGTCGAACTCGTGAGTAAGTTTCCGAAAGACGAGCGGACGCTCGCAACTCTGACCGGCAAAGATTCCGGAACCAGCAAGCAAGTCGCAGCGTTCACCAAGAGTGCCGGCGCTTATGATTTCGAATCGCTCGCCACGATCGGCCTTCTGCAACAAGGGAAAAAAGCCGAAGCGCTGATTCAGCTTCAAAGTTCGCTCGCCGATGCATACACGCAACAAAATACCGACGGGCGCGCCGTTCTCGAAGCGCTGAACCGCGCCGCCGACTTTCGCTATGCGGCGTTAATTCAGGCGAAAAACAGCGCCCTTCTCGTGCTGATCGCCGGGGCAATTTTTGCACTGATCGTCGTCGTTATTGCATTCTCGCTGCTACGCATACGGTTGTTGCGAAATATCAACCGTTGCGTCACGGTCTTCGAGGCGATGGGTCGCGGCGATCTCACCGCGCGTACCGGATGGAGCGGAAACGACGTTCTCGGACGGCTCGGGCAATCGATCGACGAATTAGGCGACCGGCTCAGCTCGCTCGTCGGTCGCATCCAAATCGCCACCCGATCGGTCAAGGCCGCAAGCGCGACGAGCACCGAAGTCTCGCGCGATGTCGATCGCCGCGTTCAAGACGAACTTGCGACGCTCGGCGATGCACTGCGCTACTCCGCCGACGTCGCCCGCGGCTCGGGAACGGTCGCCGATAACGCCGAAGCGGTCGCCCGCCGCGTCTCGGATATATCGAGCTCGATCGCCGAGATGACCGCCTCGATCCAAGAGATGGATCAGAACCTCCTCAACCTCGCGACGGTCGTCGAACAGGCGGTCGCGAACACCCAAGAGATGTCGGCCTCGATCGTTCAAGTCGCCGGCAACGCAAAACGCGTCGGCACCGAGTCGACGGAGACCGATCAGCACGTCCGCACCGGGCAGAACGAAATTTCGCGGCTCTCGACCGGTATCGATCAGATGACCTCCTTGGTCAGCTCGGTCGTCGTGGAGATGGAGAGCCTCGACGGTGCCTCGCGGCAGATCGGTGAGATTCTCGGCCTGATCGAAGAGATCGCCGATCAAACGAACCTGCTCGCGCTCAACGCCGCCATCGAAGCGGCGCGTGCCGGCGAGCACGGGCGCGGCTTCGCCGTCGTCGCCGACGAAGTGCGCAAGCTCGCTGAAAACTCGGCCAGCTCCGTCAAACAGATCGCCTCGCTCGTTGCCGACATTCAACGCCGCACCTCGGCGGTGCTCGAGCGGACCGGGCGCGCGAACGTTCAGGTAAAGGAGAGCGCGACGCTCGCGCAGTCGGTGAACGCGATGATGTCGGATGTCTCGAAGCGCGTCTCCGAGGTCGCAACGCTGATGAGCGAGATCAGCCTGGCTACCAACGAACAGGCCCGCGCCTCCGAAGAGCTGGCGAAGGCGAGCGAACAGATGGGCGCGATGACCCACGAAGCCGCGGCAACGATGCGCGAGCAGACCATTACCGCGAACCAAATTCTTGAGAGCGTCTCGGAGATCGAGCAACGGACCGCCGATGTCGCACGCGCCTCTACCGAACAGCAGTCGGCGATCGAGGCGCTCGGCACCCGGATCGAGCGTTCGAGCACCCTGGGCTCCCAGAATGCCGACGCGGCGACACGGCTCGCCGAGGAAGCACTGCTTCTCCAGGAGCAGTCCGGAGGGCTCGAGGATCTCGTCGATCAGTTCGAAATCGACGAGGCCCACGGGATTTCCGGCGAGGCGAACAAGAAGGCGGGGCTTGATGAGCGGGCGGCACTTGCGCTAGAATCCTAGACTACTGCCCCCTCGCACCCCCCTGAAGATAAGGTACCCCGCTTTGAAGATACGTACGTTTTTTACCACCATGCTCGTTACGCTTGCGCTGGGCGCAACGGCGTTCGCCGCCAATGTCGTCAGCGCTACGATGATTCCCGACGGAACCTATACCGCCAAAGTCATCAAGGTCGTCGACGCGAAGCATGTCACGGTGACGATGCAGAATGGTTTGGAGACGACGCTCGCGGCGGGTCGCCCGACCGTGGACTTTTCGAAACTCCACGCAAATGATTCGATGAAGTTTTCGCTTGCGAACGGTCAGGTGCTCGTTTACCTCGACCTTTCATCGCACTAATCGCGAACGCACCTCCGCCCTCGACCTTCTTTCCATCGACGATCACCGGAGTCGATGGAGCCCGAAGGTCGAGGGCTTTTATGTGTCCCCATTCGGAGCGCAGGCGCTGCTCGAGAGCACGTATCTCGGCGAATTTTCGCTCGAGCTGCGTTCCGTCCCCGATATAGAGCTGCGTCCCGTCGGCGAGAGCCCCGCGTTCCTCGCCATAGCCGTCGACCGAGAGCGCGGCAAAGCGAATACCGGCGGCATCGGCGCGCCGGAGGAGCGAGAGCAGCCGCATCGTTTGCGAGGCCGCTGGAATTCGACGCGCGGCGCAACTCCGTTCCTTGGCGAGGATCGCGGGCAGCTTCACCTCGCGCGGAAGCAGCGGGAACAGATAGCCCCGGCGATCGACGGCGCAGCTTCCGTCACCGGCAACCAGCCGCGCCTCCGGGATGCGTTCGCGTATCACGAGTGCGACGCGATTGGGAAGCGACCGATGCACGGCGACCTGCGCGATGCTGCGAATGCGCCGCAGCCGCGCCGCTATGCCGGCCGACGATTGCAGCCAGATGTTGACGTGCGGATCGATCGCGGCGACGACAAGAATGCGCGAGGTCGCGACGCGCGTGTTTCCAAAGACCGCGATGCTTCCCGGCCGGAAACCTTTCCACGAGGCAGCCCAGGCCACGCCCGCCGCGAGAAGCAGCAACGCGAACGCCGCGACGAGCGCGAATGGTCGAAAGCTCGACCGACGCCCGCGACGCCGACTCGCGCGCTCGCTTTTCATCGAAGGACGAACCGTTCGAGCGCTTCGCAGACGCCGTCATTACCGACATCGCCGACAACCGCGTCGGCACGCTCTTGCACTTCCACCGGCGCATTCCCCATCGCGACGCCGATGCCGGCTCGTTGCAGCAACGGAAGATCGTTCCAGGAGTCGCCGATCGCCAGAACGCGATCCATCGAGAGACCGAGGGAGCGCGCGACGAATTCCAACGCT
>DAHUYY010000148.1 GCA_027306845.1 Vulcanimicrobiota bacterium
CGGCTTCACCACCGAGTTCCCGGTCGAGCGCTATTATCGCGACGCAAAGATCACCGAGATCTACGAAGGCACCTCGGAGATCCAGCAGATCATCATCGCGCGGAGCCTCCTCGGCCGGTTATAAACCAGGCGCCTTGTCACATCGAGTGGGAAAAGTTGTCACCCCGAGTAGCCGCGAAGCGGCGTATCGAGGGGGCGCGCAAATAATGCGAGCCGCCCCGTATGGAGCAGCTCGCATTTGGTGGCCTGCAGAACCGTCGCATTCATGTTACCACCGACCCATGTTCTCCACAAGGAGAAGCATTGGGCTGGAGCGTGCGGGAATCGAACCCGCAACTGCATGAAGTGACGGTTCTGCAGTCGACACCATCGAAACGCCCCGGCGATCATTCACGCGAACGCTTGTGCTGGAAAGGGGTAGCGGGGCGCCTCGATGCGCGTGCCCCTCGATACGCCGCCGACGGCGGCTACTCGGGGTGACAAAATTATTATGCCTTGTCACATTGAGTAGGAAAAGTTGTCACATCGAGTAGGAAAAGTTGTCACATCGAGTGTGAGAATTTGTCACGTCGAGTAGGCTGCTTTGTCACGTCGAGTAGGCTGCGCAGCAGCCGTATCGAGACGTGCGTTTCACAAATAATGCGAGCCGCCCCGTATGGAGCAGCTCGCATTTGGTGGATCACAAGACCGTCGCATCCATTCTACCACCGGCCATCCCGCTCCGCAAACGCGTGCGGAGTTTTGGCTGGAGCGTGCGGGAATTGAACCCGCGGCCACATGGATTGACGGTCTTGTGGTCGACACCATCGAAACGCCCCGGCGTTCATTCACGCGAACGCTTGCGCTGGAAAGAGGTCGCTCGGCGTGACGGTGCGCGCGCCTCGATACGGTTGCTTCGCAACCTACTCGGCGTGACATCGTGCCCTACTCGGCGTGACATCGTGCCCTACTCGGCGTGACATCGTGCCCTACTCGGCGTGACAAGGCAGCCTGCTCGGCGTGACAGAGGGGCAAAAAGGCGTCGCTTGCGACAACGGTAGGAAGAAGAAGAATCGTGCTGCGGGTACGAATACCAGGCAAGTCGGCGCCCCTCGATGGCGCGCCGGGCCTTTCATCGCGTTAGAAACGGAGTACACGAAAGTATCTATGAATCTCATGGAGTACCAGGGGAAGGAGCTCTTTCGTCGCTCCGGCATCCCGATTCCACGTTCGCAACATTGCACCACGCCTGATGCGGTCGGCGATTTTCTCGCCCAGAACCCGGGCGAATGGGTGCTCAAGGCGCAAGTGCTGATGGGCGGCCGCGGAAAAGCCGGTAAAATTAAATTCGCGAGCGGGCGCGAACAGGGCATCGCAACGGCGCGCGAGATTATGGCGACGCCGATGCCGCCGAATCGTCAGAACCCCAACGGCGAGGCGATTAACTCGCTGCTCGTTGAGGAAAAACTTTCGATTGCAAAAGAAGCGTACTGCGCGATCACCGTCGACAGAACGACGAAACGCCCCGTGGCGATGGTCAGCAAATTCGGCGGCATGGATATCGAAGATGTCGCGCACGATCACCCGGAATCGATTGCAAAATTTTTCATCGATACCGCTATCGGGTATTCGCCGTTCATCGGCCGCGAGCTGGCGTTCGCTTCCGATCTCGACCCCGGCTATCGCAAACAACTGCCGGCGATCCTCGCCTCGCTCTATCAGCTCTTCTTTGAGTACGGCGCGAAACTCGTCGAAATCAATCCGCTCGCGCTGACAACCGACGGCCGCGTTATCGCTTCGGACGCGAAAGTCGAACTCGACGATGACGCGCTCTTCAAACACAAGGAGTTCGCGGAATGGCACGCGGTGCTGCCGCTCGATGAAGACGAAAAACTCGCCACGGAATCGGGTTTAGGAATTCGCAACTTCCGCCGTTTCGGCGGCACCGTCGGAACGATGGCCAATGGTGCCGGGCTCGCGATGGCTACGATGGATGCGGTAAAAAATGCCGGTGGAGAGATTGCGAACTTCCTCGACGTCGGCGGCGGAGCGAACGCCGAACGCGTGCGTAAATGTTACGAACTCGTCGTCAATCACACCCCTGCGAAGGTTTTCTTCATCAATATCTTCGGCGGTATCACTCGCGGCGATGAAGTCGCCAAGGGCATCGTCGAAGCGCTGCGTACGACGACCTCGCGCAAAATACCGTTGGTTATTCGTTTGACGGGCACCAACGAAGAGCAAGGACGCAAGATTCTTGCCGACGCCGGCATGACGCCGGTCGAAACGATGGACGAAGGCGCGGCGCAGGCCGTGCGCATTGCGGCGGGAGCGTAAGGAGCGACGATGAGTATCTATCTCGATAAAAACAGCAAGGTTATCGTTCAAGGCATCACCGGCGGTGAAGGCTCTTACCATACCGGGCGCATGCTCGCCTACGGAACGCAGATCGTCGGCGGTGTCACGCCGGGGAAGGGCGGCCAAAAGAGCGAGCACGGCTTACCGGTCTTCAATACGGTGCGCGACGCAGTCGAGGCGACCGGCGCGACGCACACGTGCATCTTCGTTCCGCCGCCGTTCGCCGGCGACGCGCTCTTCGAGGCCTACGAAGCCGGCATCACCTTCGCGGCCTGCATTACCGAGGGCGTTCCGGTGCATGACGTGCTGCGCGTTGTCGGCGCGACGCCGGGTATGCAGATCATCGGCCCTAATTGCCCCGGCCTCATCTCGCCGGGGAAGGCGAGCATCGGCATCATGCCCGGGCATATCTTCAAGCAAGGGAACGTCGGCTTGATTTCGCGCTCGGGAACGTTGACCTACGAAGTGGTCGACGGGCTCACGCGCGCCGGCCTCGGGCAATCCACCTGCGTCGGCATCGGCGGCGACCCGATCATCGGCACGACGTTCGTCGATTGTTTGCGAGCGTTTGCCAACGAGGAGGAGACCAAAGCGATCGTTCTCTGTGGCGAGATCGGCGGCTCCGATGAGGAAGACGCCGCGGCCTTTATCGCCGAGCACCTGCGCGAGACGCCGATCGTCGCCTTCATCGGTGGACGCAACGCACCCCCCGGAAAGTCACTCGGCCATGCCGGCGCGATCATCTCCGGAAACTTCGGCACGCCCGAGAGCAAAATCGCCGCCTTCAAGCAAGCAGGCGTTCCCGTCGCCGATCGCCCCTCGGATATCCCCGCGCTGCTTCAGAAAACCATCGGAGTCTTGAATTCTTAAGGAAATCTGAAGGAAGCGACAAAAGCCAGGGCCAAGGTGGGTAGGCGGTTCTTATTGGGCCGTCTGCTCACTACGCTTGTTGGGGGATGAACGCAGTACGCTCGGTAGCTCGGATTTCGTCTTTGCAAAACACCGGTCGAAACCACGTGGTCGATTCTCGTCAGGAAACATGGGTACTGAAGAGATCTGCCTCGGGCTTCGCTGCAATGTGTTTTGCGCGGCTGCCGTCTACAACGCATGCGCTCGCTCTTCAACCGGCATTCTCTTCGGGAGGAATGCAATCACATGCATGATCCACGTTCCCGGCCACGTTCGATAGATACGCTAGCCCGTTGTGGGCTGGCGATGCTGTTATTCGTCGCCATGATGTTCTCGCTGACCATGACCAGTTACGCAGCCGGCGGTGTCCGCGGTAACTTAAACGGCAGCATCGTTTCCGATAAGGGCGCGCCGGTCGTCGGCGCGACGGTCGAGCTTGTCTCGCCCAGCGGTATTTATAAAACCGCAACCGATTCACGCGGTAGCTTCCGCTTCATCGGTCTCCCGACGGATACGTACGCGCTCTTTCTCATGAAGAAGGGCTTTCAGCCGCGCTCGATTCGGGGTATCACCCTCATCGGCGGCGGCACCGTCGCTCTTGGTAAATTAACCATGAAGACGGGGCTTTCGACGATTGCTACCGTGCAATCGATCGCAGCCAACTCCAGTTTCCACCCAACGCAGACGCAGGATACCTACTCGGTCTCCGGTCAGCGCATTCAACAAGCGTTGGGAAATAAGTACTCGAACAACGAGGCAAGCCTCGTGTTGAGTGCTCCCGGCGTCATTCAAACCTTCGACTCGATGAACGGCGCGGGCATTTCGATCCGCGGCTCGCTCGCGGTCGAACTCGGTTATCAATATGACGGCGTTCCGTTCTCGGCACCGTTCTTCAACGAGAACGGCAGCCAAGGCTTCATCAACGGCATCAACGGCGGTTCGGGCGGCGGCCTGCAGATCGTCTCGGGCGCCGGCGATGCAACGCAGGGGAACGTCGGCGGCGGTATCATCAATACCATCGTTCCTCGCGGCACCTTCCCCGCAGCCGGCCACGCCGACTTCGAAGCGGGCTCGCCGTACTACAGCCACACGCTCAACCTCAACTACGCAGCAGCGACCGATAACGGCCACTTCTCGAACTACGTTTCGTTTTCGGGCAGCCGCTACGTGCCGAATAACGGCCCGATCAACGTGCCGTCGGCGGAACTCGGAACCTATTTCGGCACCTCGTATGCACGTCATAACGACTTCGTCGACAACATGGTCTTCCGCTTCGGAAAGAACAACAATCAGTCGTTCCAGATTCTCGGACGCGTCGCGTTCGTGCAGCAGTACAACGGGTACGGCGGCATCGGCGGCCTGACCTATTTCCAGAATCCGAACGCACCCGGCGCCGATAACTATTACGCGCCGTTCGCAGGCTTCTTCGGCGGTTCGAATGCGTATCTCGCATCGCTGACGCCGGCGCTCCCCTACGCTCCGGCGAACCCGGGGGCTCCGGTGCTCAGCCCCGAGCTCACCAACGCGGCTCCGCTGCACTTCATCAAGTTCGGCTACACGAACTCGTTGAACTCACGCACCTTCCTTTCGATCGCCGCCTATAACTGGGGCCTCACCCAGGGTGGATCGAACTACACGAACTTCCAGAACGCCGGTTACTTCGGAACCGGTTGGTCGGTCGTCGGCGGCTCGCGCGCCGGATTCATCGCGTCGATCACGCATGCGTTCAGCGACACGAACACGGCGACGCTCGAAGGCTCGTATGAAAATGCGAAGCCGTACTGGGACGGACAGTTCCCGGGCGAGAGCCTCTTCGGCCTCTTCCTCTCGTCGGTCGGCGCAGCGGGCGGCCCG
>DAHUYY010000149.1 GCA_027306845.1 Vulcanimicrobiota bacterium
CTCGGCGCGCGTGCGCGCGCTTGAATTGGTGCCGACGCAGTTGCGCATCGCGACCGCCATCGCAGCGGAGAGTTCGGCGCGACGCGGAAAGAATGCCGAGCCGGAAACGGCGTGCGTGCGCGATGGAAAGATCGTCGTCGTTCCTTTTAGTAAAGAAGAAAGTTGGTAATGTGAGCACGCGACGAATCGTCGTAACCTCCGGTAAAGGCGGAGTCGGAAAAACGACGACGACCGCCAACCTCGGTGCCGCGTTAGCAAAACGGGGGCACCGCGTCGTGCTCGTCGACGCGGATATCGGCTTGCGCAATCTCGATTTAGTCCTCGGCCTTGAAAAGCGCATCGTCTTCGATATCGTCGAGGTCGCGGAGGGGCGTTGCCAACTGCGCCAAGCGCTCATCAAAGCTAAGCGCTTCGAATCGCTCGCGAGTCTGCCCGCCGCGCAGACGCGCGAAAAAGAGGCGATCACCGCCGAACAGTTTGCCAAAGTCATCGCCGGGCTCGACGAATTCGCCGACTTCGTGCTGATCGATTGCCCCGCCGGCATCGAGACGGGTTTCCGCAACGCGGTCGCCGGGGCGAAAGAAGCGCTCGTCGTAACGACGCCCGAGGTGAGTGCGATTCGCGACGCCGACCGCGTCATCGGCAAGCTGCTCGAAGTGCCGATGCCGATCTCGCTCGTCATCAATCGCTTGCGCCCCGAGATGGTGCGCACCGGCGATATGCTCGGCGTCGAGGATGTCTGCGAAGTTCTCAACGCAACGCTCATCGGCGTCATCCCCGACGATGAAGAGATCATCGATACCACCAATCGCGGCGAGCCGATCGTGCTCGACGAAAGCAATCGTCTGCGGACGATCTACGATAAAATCGCTCGTCGCCTCGAGGGCGAGGAGATTCCGATCACCAGTTTCGAGAAGCCAACCTTCTTCAAGCGCCTCATCGGCGCGATTACGACGGGGTAAACCATGCACGAACGGCAACCTGAGATCGAAGAGGCCGCAGTCCCTGCGGTGCGCGGCCGAGCGATCGTTATCACCTCCGGTAAAGGCGGCGTCGGCAAGACGACGACCACCGCCAATCTCGGCACGGCGCTTGCGATGCGCGGCGCGCGCGTTGCGTTGGTCGACGCCGATATCGGCCTGCGCAACCTCGATATCGTTCTCGGCCTCGAAAGCCGCGTGAAGCATCACCTGCTCGATGTCATCGAAGGCGGCGCGACGCTCGAGGAAGCGCTGGTGCCCTCGAAATATACCGAGTCGCTGATGCTGCTTGCAGCCGCGCAACATCGCGAGAAAGATGAAGTGCCGACCGAAGCGATGACCGCGTTGATCGAACGTCTGCGCGAGCGCTTCGATTACGTGCTCGTCGATTGCCCGGCCGGCATCGAACATGGTTTCCGCAACGCCGTCGCCGGCGCACAAGAAGCGATCGTCGTCTGCACGCCGGAGGTCTCGGCGGTGCGCGATGTCGACCGCGTGATCGGTTTGCTGGGCAATCGTTTCAAGCCGCAACTCATCGTCAATCGCCTGCGCCCGCAACTGGTGAAGCGCGGCAAAATGCTCTCGGTCGAAGATGTTAATGCGATCCTGCGGCTGCCGTTGCTCGGCGTGATCGCCGACGAACCCGAGATCATCATCACCACCAATAAGGGCGAGCCGCTCGCGCTGCGGCGCGACGGAGCGACCGGCGCTGCATATCACGCGATGGCGGCGAAGATCGCCGGCGAAGATGTCGCGGCACCGACCGTCGAAGCGCCCGAATCGTTTTTTGGACGCCTCGGCGCGTTTTTCGGAGGCAAAGCATGATCGAATTTCTCAAACGGCTCTTCGGGCCATCCGATTCCGGAGCGACCGCGAAACAACGCCTGCAACTGGTGCTGATGACCGATCACCTCGCGCTTGCACCCGAGATGATCGAAGCGATGAAGCGCGAGCTCGTCGAAGTAATTTCGCGCTACGTCGAAGTCGATCGCGAGAAAGTGGAGGTCGATTTCGAACGCCACGACCATGCGCTCGCGATGATGGCGAACGTGCCGATTCTCGGTGTCGCGCGCCCGAGCGAACGCGCCCCGGAACGGGCGCCCGTAGCGCCCGCACCGGTGCTTGCCGCCGAACCGGTCGCCGCCGGGCCGCAGCCGCTGCAGCAACGGAAGCGACGCAAGAAAGCGCAACGCGCACCGGCGTGAGCTCCGCGCTCGCAGCGAAGATCGACGGCTTCGCATTCGAGCCTCATTTTCTCAGCGAGAGCGAGGCGCGCGATCTTTTCGCGCGTCTCGTTCACGGTTTGGCGTGGACGCAGCCGACGATCTCGCTCTTTGGCGTCCGTCGCCCGATTCCGCGCCTCGAAGCGTGGTACGGCGATCTCGACGCACGCTACAGCTACTCGGGAATCGCACACGAACCGCTGCCGTGGACGCCGGAGCTCGCAGCGCTCCGGGATCGGCTCCGCGCCCGAGCAGGCGCGCCCTTTAACAGCGTGTTGGCGAACCTCTATCGCGACGGGCGCGATTCCAACGGCTGGCATAGCGACGACGAGCGCGAATTAGGGCCGACGCCGACGATCGCCTCGCTCTCCCTCGGCGCGACGCGCCGCTTTTACATCAAGGGCAAGGAGAGCGGCGAGCGGCATGCCTTCGATCTGAGCAACGGGAGTTTGCTGCTGATGAGCGGGGCGAGCCAGCAGTTATGGCGGCATACCGTTCCGAAAGAGCCCCACGTGCAGCACGCGCGCATCAATCTCACCTTTCGTACCATTCTCGCAGCATGAGCGCGATCGTCACGCGCCTCGGCCGCGATTCGTCGTATCGCATTGCATGGCCGCTCATCGTGGGCGCGATCGGGGCGAGCCTGCTTGGGGTGGTGTTGATTCGTTCGGCCGACCTGCACAATCCGCAGGCGGGGCCGGAGTATCTCAAACAACTGCTCTATATCGCGGTCGGCGTTCCCGTGATGTTGCTCTGCGCGCGTATCGATTACCGCATCTGGCAGCGCTTCGCGCCGGCGATCTACATCCTCAACCTGCTCTTGCTGCTGGCGATCGTCGCGATCGGCCACCGCGCGCTCGGCGCGCAGCGCTGGATCTCGCTCGGGCCGCTCGGCACCTTCCAGCCCTCGGAATTCGCGAAACTCTTTCTCGCGATCTCGGGCGCCGCGGTGCTCGCGCGCGGTGATTACACGCGCCTGCGCGACATGTGGAAACCCTTACTCACCTTTGCGGTGCCGGCGCTGCTCGTGCTCAAGCAACCGGATTTCGGTACCTCGCTCGTGCTCTTGGCAATTCTGACGACGCAACTCTTTTTCGGCTTGCCGCGCCTGGGCGGTTTCGTACTTTATTGCGCGGGGCTCTTCGTCGCCGGAGCGGTCACCGCAGGGACCAATCTGGTGCTCAAGCCCTTTCAAAAAGCGCGATTGTTGGTTTTTCTCAATCCCAAAGCCGATCCGCAGGGCGCCGGATACAACTTGAATCAGGCGAAAATTGCAGTCGGGAACGGAGAATTTTTCGGGCGCGGGCTCTTCCACGGAACGCAGACGCAGCTCTCGTTCGTCCCCGAACATTCGCGCGATTTTATCTTCACCGTTCTCGCCGAAGAGCTCGGGTTACTCGGCGTGCTCGGCCTCTTCGCGCTTTACGGCGCGATTATCTACGGCGGCATACGCGCGATGTACGGCGCGCAAGATCGCTTCGGGCTCTTGCTCGCCGCGGGAATAACGGCGAAGCTGCTCTTTCACATGCTGGTGAATATCGGCATGACGATGGGCATCATGCCGATCACCGGCATCCCGCTGCCCTTTCTTTCCTACGGCGGTTCGGCGATGTTGACGAACTTCGCCGCCGTCGGCGTGCTGATGAATATCTACGCCCAGAAGGACCGCGGCGTTCTCGGAAACGCGTGAGCGGCGCGGGGCCGGTTCGTTGCGTCGAACTCCACGATGCAACGCCGCCGCAATCGATTCGCGATGCCGCGGAGGGAACGCGTTTTGCCGCCGCCTGTTACCCCGCTGCGGAGGTGCGCGCTGCGCTCGCCGATTTTGCCGAGCGGCGGAGCTTCGCGCTCCAACTCTCCTTCGGTGGCTTGGCCCTGTTACGCGACGAGCGCATCGCCGCGCAGGTGGAATCGCTCGCGCTCGGCGGCGCCTAGCTCGATAGCATCGCGTTGCCGCCGCGCCTACGCGCGCTTCGCTTGAGCGGCGGCGGCGGTTCGCTCGATGCGCTGCTTTCGCTGCCGCTGGAGATCCTCGCGATCGACCGCGGCGCCTTCGATACCGCGCCGCTCGTCGCGCACCCAACGCTCGCCGTGCTCTCCGTCGCGAACCTTCCCGCCGCGGCGCTCGCCGTCGGGGCGCGTCTTCGAGCGATCCGCACGAGCGGCGTTCCGCTGCGTACGCTTGAAGGCTTGCGCTCCGGCAGCGCGCTGGAACGCGTTGAATGCTCGCGCTGCGATACGCTCGAATCGATCGACGCATTGGCGGCGTTGCCGATGCTGCGCGAACTCGCACTCGAAGGCTGCTGGCGCCTCGATCTTCAGGCGACGATCGCTTTTCTGCAGCAGCTACCGCTGCAGGCGTTACGTATCGATATCGGCGGGCGCCGGAAAAACGTCGAGGTCGATAAGCGTCTCCAACTCGCGCGCCTCGCGCCCTTCCCCACGCCGGAGGCGCAACGCATGTTACTTACAACCGGAGACGAGCCCGCGTAGTAAGATTTTCGCCGTTTGCAGCGGCATGTGGTAAAAATCGACGAGGTCGCGCGGACACGAACTTCCGCCGCCGCCCGCTATCTCAAGCCAGCGCGAGCGGGGAGGCTCCTAGACGGGCCTCGGAGGCGTCATTTCAGGCGACGGTCCGCTGGAGGCGTGCCTTTTCAGTTCTCCTCAACCACCTCAAACTTTACGTATTATCACAGTATAATATACCGACCGTAGTGTTCACTGGGTGCCATTGGCCGCCGTGCTATCGCAGTATGGTCACTGAATGAGCCCAGGATGAGCATAACAAAGCCTCGTCTAGGCCTATTAC
>DAHUYY010000014.1 GCA_027306845.1 Vulcanimicrobiota bacterium
GATGCCGCGCTCGGCATCTTCGGAGCTCGTCGTCACGATATTCGAGAGGCGTGCGCCGAACGCAAGATCCATCGCGCGCGCGTATTTCTCGTCGGTCGTGATGAGATTGCTGACGATCCCCTCGATGCCGCCGAGTTCGCCGCGCTGCTTGGCTTCCATGACCGCGCGCGTTCCGGGCACGTGCCCTTCCAGCGAATTCTCGAGCTCCTCGATCGTGTGCAGCCGCGATTCGGCGGCTTTCACCTCGCCGGCATATTCGCGCAGCGAAGCCGTCGCCGTCGTCGCGGCGCTCTGCGCCTGCGCGTTGACTGCTTGCGCGCGCTCCACCGCGCTTCGCGCATCACGCTGTTGCTCTTCGGCGTTTGCGAGCGCGCTCTCGTGCTGCGCGTATCGATGCGTGCTCTCGGTGACCGAATGTTCGAGCCCGCCGAGCCGCGCGGCATCGTCGGCGATCTCGCCTTCGAGGCGCGCGATCTCGCCGCGCAAACTCTCGCCCTGAGCTCGGCGTTCGGCCCGCGCCGTCGCTTCGCGCGCGACGTCGGCTTCGACCTCGCGCAAGCGCGTGAAGATCGCGTCGAGCTGCGCCCGCGCCTGCGCGAGCGTCGCCTGCGCGGCGAGTTCGCGTTCGCGCGCGGCTTCAAGTTCGGTAACGAGCGGTTCGATCTCGGCTTCTAGGCGTTCGATCGTCGCTCCGAGCTCTTCGCGCTCGCGGGCGACGCGTTCGACATCGGCCGAGGTCTGCGTATCCTGTGCTTCGAGCGCCTCGCGTCGCGCGAGTGCGGCGGCATAATCGGCTTCGACCCGTGCGAGTTCGGCTCGGCGCTCCTGCGCGTTTGCACGCAGATCTTCGAGTGCGAGATCGGCCTGGTACAACCGGTTGCGCACCTCCGAGAAGAGCCCCCCGAGGCTCGCGGCGCTCGCCGCTGCGTTACCGCGACGCTCTTCGATGCGCGCGCTCTCATCGGCGAGGTGTCGCCGCTCTTCGCGGCGCGAGGCACTCGCGCGCAGATAGGAGAGGATCTCCAGGTCGCGGACCCGCGCTTGTACTTTGCGGTAACGCTTTGCGCGCCGCACTTGCGTCTCGAGTTCGGGAATTCGTTTTTCTATCTCGGCGACGAGATCGTTGATACGGATCGCGTTCTGCTCGGTTTTTTCGAGCTGGCGCAGCGATTCGTTTTTACGGGCGAGGAATTTATTGATACCCGCCGTCTCTTCAAAGAGCGCGCGCCGCTCTGCGGGTTTGCTGGTGAGGATCGCGTCGATCTGTCCTTGCGAAACAATCGAATACGAACCCGGCCCGAGCCCCGTGCCCATTAAGAGGTCGTGGATATCGCGCAGGCGCACCTGCGACCGGTTGATGAAATACTCGCTCTCGCCCGCACGGTAGGTGCGGCGCGTGATCTCGACTTCGCGAAAATCCGTTGCCAGGCGGCCGTCGGTATTATCGAACGTCAGCGAGACCTCGGCAAGGCCGAGCGGCTTCCGTTTATCCGTGCCGGCAAAAATGACGCCTTCGAGTTTGTCGGAGCGGAGACTGCGCGTGCTGGTCTCGCCCAATACCCAACGAAAGGCATCGACGATATTCGATTTTCCCGATCCGTTCGGCCCGACGATGCCGGTAATGCCGCCCGCAAAATCGAGCGTTATTGCATCGGCAAACGTCTTGAAGCCGAACGCCTTGATCTTCCTGAGTTTCACGAGATTCCTTGCGCGCCCGAAGCGCTTTCAAGCGTGCGTAGCGCGGCTATCGCAGCCGCCTGCTGGGCCGCTCGTTTCGACGTGCCGCTCCCACTTCCCAGCGGGCGCCCGTCGATAACGACCGTCGAGGTAAAGGCGGGGCGCTGCGGCGTCCCCTCGCCGCGGTCGTCGTACGAGGGCAACCCGAGGGCGTGCGCCTGCGTGTATTGTTGCAGGCGGGTCTTCGGGTCGACGAGTGCGAGCGGATCGAGATCGACCCGAGCGACGTGTTGCTCGAGCACGAATTTTCGCGCGGCCTCGATGCCGAATTGAAGGTAGAGCGCGGCGACGAACGCCTCGAAGGTGTTCGCGAGGATCGACGCATTCTCGGTTCCGCCGGCATTGCGCATGCCGACCCCCAACTCGATCGCATCGTCGAAACCGAGGCGCGCCGCGGTGACGGCGAGCGCCTCATCCTTCACGATACGCGCCTTGCGCAGCGTCAATTCGCCTTCGGTCAACGAAGGGAACATTTCGTAAAGCCAGGTCGCAACGATAAATCCGAGCACCGAGTCGCCGAGAAACTCCAGTCGCTCGTTGCTTTCGCCACCACGCTCGCGCGCGAAGGAGCCGTGCCGTAATGCGAGTTCGATGTGCCCGATTTCCCCGGCGCTGCGAATTCCCGCCAGGCGTAACCACGCGCGCACGCGGCGGCGCCGCGCCTCACCGGCCATCGTTAGCTACCGTACTTTGCCGAAGACCAACACGCTGTTATGGCCGCCAAAACCGAATGACTTGGAGAACGCGACGTTTACCGTCATTTTTCGTGCGACATTGGGAACGTAATCGAGCCGACACTCGGGGTCGGGGAACTCGTAATTTACCGTCGGGGGCACCAGATCGTTAGCGACGGCCAGCACGGTGGCGACCCCTTCGATACCGCCGGCGGCGCCGAGCGCGTGGCCGTGCATCGATTTCGTCGAGCTCACCGCGATCTTGGCGGCGCGTTCGCCGAACGTCTCTTCGATCGCTTTCGATTCCGCCGGGTCGCCGATCGGCGTCGACGTGCCGTGTGCGTTGATGTAATCGACTTCATCGCGAGCGATTCCCGATTGCGCGAGCGCTCGTTCGAACGCGAGCTTAACGCCGCGACCATCGGGATCGACGGCGACGATATTGTAGGCATCGGCGGATTCGCCGTAGCCCAACACCTCGCAATAGATCCGCGCGTCGCGCGCCCGCGCATGTTCGTATTCCTCGAAGACCAGCACGCCCGAGCCTTCGCCGAGCACGAAGCCGTCGCGTTCCTTATCGAATGGGCGCGAGGCCTTCGTCGGCTCGTCGTTTCGCGTCGACATCGCTTTCATCGAACAGAAACCGCCGATCGCCAGCGGCGAGACGGCCGCCTCGCTGCCGCCGGTGACCACCGCGATCGCCTCGCCGTTTGCAACGTTGCGGAACGCGATCGCCATCGCGTCGTTCGCACTAGCGCAGGCGCTCGCGACCGAGAAAATTGGGCCGCGGAAGCCGTGTTGCATCGAAATCTGCGCCGGAGCCGCGTTCGCCATCAGCATGGGAATAAAGAAAGGCGAGCAGCGCGACCAGGTTCCGGCGGCCGCCGACTTCTCCGATTCGAGCCAGAAGGTGATGATGCCGCCGATGCCGCTGCCCATCACCGCGCCGACGCGCTCTTTCATCGCTTCGTCGTTCGGCAGGGCAGCGTCGGCGATCGCTTCGTTCGCCGCAACCATCGCAAACTGCGTGAAGCGATCCATGCGCCGGGCTTCCTTGCGCCCGAGTAGAGCCTCGCTATCGAAATCGCGCACCTCGGCGGCGATGCGCGTGGTGAAGGCGCTCGCATCGAACGCGGTGATCGGGCCAACGCCCGAATCGCCGGCGATCAGTCGTCGCCAGAATTCATCCCGGGTATTCCCTAACGGCGTCACGGCCCCGAGCCCGGTGACCACCACTCGTTTTTTCTCCAAAGCGGTTGGTAGGTACGGTCGCCCCATCGTCGACCCCTCTCCGGTTCTCCACTTCTTCCCAACCTGTTCCCCGAGGGCTCATCCCGTCTTCGTATGCGGCGAGTAGCATTCGATTCACAGGAGGAACTCATGAAACGCACGCTTACCACCTTTATCGCAACCCTTGCCCTCATCGCACTCGGTGCGGGGGCCCGCCCCGCCGGCGCCGCCGGCGTTACCAACGCAGTCGCCGCCGCAGGGACGACCAACATCGTCGCCAGCTCGGATGGCAAATTCACTCCCAGCACGATCGTGATGCATGTCGGCGAAACGACCACCCTGCACCTGACCTCGTCAGGAGGAGTGCACGGCCTCGTTTCTAATCGGCTCCACATCCCGCTCACCCGCATTCAACCGGGCAAGGCAGTGAACGTCGCCGTCACCCCGAGCAAAGCCGGCACCTACGTTCTCCCCTGCGCGATTTTCTGCGGTCTCAATCACGCAAACATGAAGCTAACGGTGATAGTAAAACAATGAACGCCAAAATCGGTCGCAGCGGACTGATCGTCGCACTGGGGATGGCGTTTGCCATCCTCGGTTCGGCGCGTCCGGCGAGCGCCATCCCGCTTTTTGCCAATGCACAGGGCGGCGTCAGCTGCCAGATGTGCCACACCTCCGTTCCCAATCTCAACGCCACCGGCCGCTACGTGCTGGCGACGAACTTCGCGCGCGTCCTCGACGCGCACGCGCAGATGGAGAACAACAAACACCTACCCGTCGCGCTGGAGTTTACGCTCAATAAATCGAGCGTCGCCGATCCCACCTTCGGCAACAAAGTCATGGTCGGCGTCATCGATCTGCTCAGCGCAGGTTACCTCGGGAAAGATTTCACCTACTACGCCTCGGTGCCGATCGTCGAAGGCGGCATGCCCGCCGCTTCGATCGACCAAGGCTGGATCGCCTATAACGGGCTGAGCCACGGCAACGGAAGCCTCCAGGTCGGCATGTTCCCGACCCCCTTCTTCGCACCGTGGGTCGCGATGAATCTCTCGCTCTCGGGCTACTCCTTCGCCGGGCTCGGCGTCGGCAATAACGGCGTCGGCACCGGCGATAACCGCTGGGGCGCATCGTACACGCAGATCGGCTCGAAGGGGCTCATCGGCAACGTCGCCTACATGACCAACGAAGGTCCGCTGGAAACAGCCTACGACAACGATACCGATAGTTCGGTCGCCGGTGCGGTCGGGCAAGCGGTCGTCGGTTCGCTGATGTACATGTGGCCGGAGACCCGCTGGTCGGGCGGCCTCGCCTTCGAAGGCGGCACGACGCCGCTTCCTTCCGGAGCGAAGGATACCTACGCACGCTACGGCGGCCTCGTCGCCTACACCGGGCCGAAGTATATGTTGCTCGGCGTCGATCTCCAGGGGAACGACAACAACCCGCAAGATATTTCGCCGGCGATCTCGGCGCAGAGCCACGCGTATTCGCTCGAAGCGATCTACAACGTGCTTCCGAAAGCGAATCTCGATCTGCGCTACGACAACACGAACGACGGAATGGGCGGCGTTAACAACTACTACATCGGCGATCTCGCCGTCAACATCCAACCGAACGTCGTGTTCACGATCGAAGATGCAATCACGGTCGGCGGCACGCCGGTCTGGAGCTATCAGTTGCTCTGGGGCGGGCCGTGGTGGAAGAACCACTAAGATCTCCACGGTAAGCGTCGCGAGAAAAGAGCGGGCTCCCGAAAAACGGGGGCCCGCTCTTTTTTGTGAACTTACGAACGGCGTTCTATCTTATTTAATAACTTTGACGGTCAACACCAAGTTGCCGTGGCCAACGCCGCAGAAGACCGAGCAGTGTACTTTGAACGTTCCGAGTTTTTTCGGCGTGAACGTAACCTTGCTCGTCTTGCCTTTATAGATGATGGTGGCGGGGAGGCCGAGATCGGCATCGGCGACTCCGTGGGTGACGTCCTTGCTGGTGAGCAGTAACGTGACCGGTTCGCCTTCGTGGACGGTAATCGTCTCGGGTTCGAACGAATAGCGATAGGCCTTGACCTCGATCGTTTGAGCCGCCTTGGCTTGCGCGACGGCGACGCGATCGGCAGAAGAGCCCGTCTGCCCGGCATTCGGCGCCGGGGCCGCCCCTGCGTGGAGCGAAAATGCGAACGTGCCGACAATCAAAGCTGCGGCAGCCGCCATATATTTTGGCTTGACTGACATGAGGATGGATAGACTCCTTTCGATGGCTCCTTCGACGCCTCGTCGGCGCCTCCCCGATAGAACGCGAGCGAGCCCGCGGTCGTTCGCTCGCGGCAAGACCGGCAGGGGCCGGCAGCGGCCGCTCGGCCCCAAAAACGCCCCGGCGCGCCATTTGACCCCGAGCCTCGCTTGCGGTATACTCTTGCGGCTATGTTCGTATTCGATCTGCAGCTTTTCGCGTCCAAGAAGGGCGCCGGCTCTACCCGCAACGGCCGGGACTCCAATTCGCAGCGCCTCGGCGTCAAGCGTTTCGGCGGCCAGCACGTGCTCGCGGGAAATATTATCGTCCGCCAGCGCGGCACGAAATTCTACCCCGGTGAGAACGTCGGCATCGGCCGCGACCACACCCTCTTCGCCCTGACCGAGGGCACGGTGCAGTTCGCGACGCGCCGGAACAAGCAGCACGTCGATATCAAGCCGCTCTCCGCGTAACGGCGGGGCGGAAACGCTCGCTTCTTCGACGGGGTGCCGCATGCGGCGCCCCGTCGCTCTTTCAAGGCTCCCTCATCCGCCTGCGGAATAGACCGACCTTAAGTGCAATTTATCGATGAAGCCACGATCGAAATCTCCGCCGGCCGCGGCGGGGACGGCATCGTTGCATGGCGCCGCGAAAAATATGTCCCGAAGGGCGGCCCCGCCGGCGGCGACGGCGGGCATGGCGGCAGCCTCTATCTTCTCGCCGACCCCGAGCTCAACACGCTCGTCGAATTTCGCTTCAAGCGGAAGTTCGCCGCCGAATCGGGCAAGGCGGGCGGCACCTCGAATAAATCGGGGCGCGCCGGCGAGGATCTCGTCATCCCCGTGCCCGTCGGCACGCTCGTCTACAAGAGCACCGAGACGCAGAGCGAGGCATTGCTCGCCGATCTCGCCCATCCCGGTCAACGTGCGCTCGTCGCGCGCGGCGGGAAAGGCGGCCTGGGAAACCAGCATTTTGCGACCGCTGCGCGACAGGCACCCGATTATGCGATTCGCGGCGAGGCGGGTGAAGAGTGCATCGTTCGTCTCGAACTGAAACTGCTTGCCGATATCGGCATCGTCGGCGTACCGAACGCCGGAAAATCGACCTTACTCTCGGTGATCACCGCGGCGCGCCCGAAGATCGCCGATTATCCGTTTACCACGATCGAACCGCAACTCGGCGTCGTGCGCCTCGACGACGAGCGCTCGTTCGTCGCCGTCGATGTCCCCGGCCTCATCGAAGGCGCACATGAAGGCGCCGGGCTCGGCGACCGCTTCTTACGCCACGTCGAGCGCACGCGCGTGCTCGTGCATCTTCTCGACGGCGCGAAATCGCTCGAGGAGATGGCGAGCGATCGCGCGACGATTGAAGCGGAGCTCCGCGCCTGGAACCCCGCGCTACCGGAGAAGCCGACGATCGTCGTCGTTAGCAAGCTCGATCTTCCCGATGCGCGCGAACGCTTCGCCGAGTTGCGCGAGCGGGATCCGCAGACGTTGGGTATCAGCGCGGCGACCCACCAGGGCATTCCCGAATTACTCGCCGCAATGTGGCGCGCGCTCTCGCTCGCTCCGCCGCCGGCAGCGATCGATATATCGCCCGCGCAAATCGCGTTGCCCACGCGCGAGACCTTTACCATCGCCCGCGATGACGACGGGACCTTCGTCGTGACGGGCGAACGCGTCGAACAACTTGCCGAACGCACGAATTTTGATTCCGATGAAGCGCTCGCACGATTCGAGCGCGCGCTGGTGAAGATGGGCGTGGAAAAAGAGCTTCAGGCGCGTGGAGTCCGCGAAGGCGATAGCGTGCGGATCGGGACGTACGAATTCACCTATTCATGAAACTCGGCATCTTCGGCGGCACCTTCGACCCCATCCATAACGCGCATCTCTTCGTTGCGGAATCGGCACGACTGAGCGAAGGGCTCGACCGCGTGCTCTTTCTTCCCACTCGGCACCAGCACTATCGAAACGGCGCAATAGCCGATGCCCAGCATCGCTGCGCGATGATCTTAGGATCGATCGCCACCAATCGCGGCTTCGCGCTCGACGATAGCGATCTGCTTCCCGAGGCGACCGGCTACACCGCCGATCTGCTACCGCGGTTGCGCGCGCGCTATCCCGATGCTTCGTTTACGTTTCTCATCGGTGCGGATTCGCTCGTCAACTCGCACTGGGTGCGGCTCGATGAAGTGCTCGGCAGCCTCGAACGGTTCGTCATCGCACCGCGCGCCGGCGTTCCCGACGATGCACTCGCCCGCGTCATCGCCGCTCTTCCCACGAGCCTGCGCCAACGCGTCGGCACGCTCAATCTTCCCGCGCTTCCCGAATCGGCGACCTTGATTCGCACCCTGCTCGCGCAGGGGCGCAGCATCCGCTATCTCGTTCCCGAGGCGGTTTGGCAGTATATTCGCACCCATCGCCTCTACGGGCAACCGGAATGCGAGCGATGAACGGCATCTATCTTGCCAGTGCCTCGCCGCGCCGCCTGGAATTATTGCAGTCGCTCGGACTGCAGGTCGAGGTGATTCCGAGTGAGTACGGCGAGCCCGACAACCCCGCGCTCACCCCGCGCGAACTCGCGCAGCGCCATGCACGCGAGAAGCTGCGCGACGTCGTGGCGCGGCTCGGAGCGAGCATCGACCGCCCGACGTTAGCCGCCGACACCGTCGTCGACCGCGACGGAACCGCGCTCAATAAACCCCGCGATGCCGACGAAGCGCGCGCGATGCTCGCCTCGCTCTCGGGCCGCGAACACCTGGTTCACACCGCAGTGGCGATTGCTTTTCCCGATAATGCCGGGGCCGTCGAATTTTGCGAAACGACGCGCGTGCGCTTCCACGAACTCACAACCGATGAAATCGCCGAATACGTCGCAAGCGGAGAACCATTCGATAAAGCCGGGGGATACGGCATTCAAGGGCGCGCCGCGGCATTAGTCGACGGAATCGACGGCGATTTTTACACCGTTATGGGGCTGCCCCTCGGTCGCGTCGTACGCACGCTCCGCGCTCGCGGATATCGCCCCGCATCCACGAAACCGGCGCATGCGCACTGACGAACGCAAACTGCTCGTCCTTCTCGCGATCGTCATCGCTGCGGCGCTGCTCGCCATCGTTCAGGTGCAAGCGCAACGAAGCGGCGAGCCGAGCCCTATCTCCGTCGCCGCCTCCTATCTCATCGCCGGAGGGGAGAACCTCGTTGCATCCGTCGGAAACGCCGTCGGCGGCGGCGCAAGCACCATCATCTCGTTCCCTTCGCTCAACGCGCGAAACGCCGCGCTCGTCGCCGCGAACGAAGCACTGCTCGAACGCAATGCACGGCTTCACCAAGAGCTCGCCGACGCGTTAGCGATCGCCGGCATCCGCCGACTGCGCGAAAACAACCCGCGCGGTATCGAAGCGCGCGTCATCGGCTTCCCCCCCGAGGGGGCGACGCGCAGCATTACGATCGATCGCGGATCGCTCGCCGGCGTTCGTCGCGATGACGGCGTGCTCGCACCCGGCGGCGTCGTCGGCCACGTTACTCAAGTGACGCCGCTCGATGCGACGGTGGTTCTGGCAACGGATTTTTCGAGTCGCATTCCGGCGATCGTTCGAAACGGACGCTGGTGGGGAATCGCTCGCGGAAACCTGCGGAGCATTCGTCTCGATTACGTCACGCTCGACGCTCCACTCCACGTCGGCGATATCGTCGTTACCGGAAACGGGCGCACGTTTCGCGCCGGCATTCCCATCGGCCGAATCGTCAAGATCGACCGCAACGATTCCAGCCTCTATCAGACCGCCATCCTGCAACCATCGGTACGCTTGAATGCCTTGGATCGACTCCTCGTCGTTGCACGTTAGGGAGCCCGAGACTCCCTACCGATATCCCGTGTGGTGGCACGTCGTGCTTGCATTGGGGCTCGCGTTGCTCGCGCAGGGAACGCTGCTATCGCGGTTTACGTGGGCAGATATTCCGCCGAGCGCGGTTCTTCTCGTCGTCATTTGGTTTTCGGTACGGTTAGGGCCACAGCGTGCCGCAATGCTCGGCCTCATCGCCGGGCTCTGCGAAGACCTGCTCTCCGGAACCACCGGCGGCTCGTGGATGCTCGCAACGCTCGCTGCCGCGGTGCTCACGGCATTGCTCTCGCAACGTTTTTTTAGCGACTCACCGTTGCTTTATGCGGCGCTTGCATTCGTCGCCACTTTCGTTCGTAACGCCGTCTTCTGGGCCGCGATGCAGATCGCCGGCTCGCCGTTTGCCTGGAGCAGCCTGCACTTTCACGATGCGATACGACAATCGATTCTCGATTCGATTTGCCTGGGAATCTTTGCTTGGTGGTACCGCGCCAGACATCGCGATAACCTATGAAAGACACCGGAATTTGGCTGCGCCAGCGCTTCGAACGCCCGGCACGCAGGCTCGTCGGCTTCGTGGCTTTTGCAGCCCTGATTTTCGCGGTCTTGTTGGGACGACTCATCGACGTGCAGATCGTCCACGGAGCGGAGTACCGCGCGCAGGCGGAAGCAAACCAAATTCGCCTCATTCGCGTCGCCGCACCACGCGGCCTCATTGTCGACCGCCACGGGAAAGTGATGGTTCGCAGTCGGCCGTCGTTTGTGGTCGCGCTAGTGCCGTCGCTCGTCAAACATCTCCATCGAGAATTGCAGAGCGTCGCCTCAACCATCCACCTTTCGCCGGCGAAACTCGAGGACCGGCTCTATCACCATAACGGTGTGAACTACCGCAATTTCGCCGAAGTGCAAACCTACGAACCCTACGGCCCGGTCGTTCTCGCTCGCAATCTCTCGGTCGCCGACGTCGCTCGCCTCTCGGAGCTCCTCGCCGATCTTCCCGGCGTCGATATCGAGGTTCAGGCGATACGCGACTATCCATATAACAACGTCGGCTCGTTGATGCTGGGATATGTCGGGCTCATCACCGCTTCGGAATACAAGCGCTTACGCCCGTATGGGTATTCGCCGAATGCAATCGTCGGCAAGGACGGCTTGGAATACGAATACGATCGTTATTTGCGCGGTCGCCCCGGAGGGCAGCGCGTGGTTGTCGACGCCGCCGGAAACGTCGTCGCCGGCGACCGGCTTCCCGACAAGGCTCCGGTGCCCGGTGACACGCTCGAGCTCGCGGTAAGCCTGCGGTTACAACGCATCGTCGAGAGCGCGCTTGCCCATGGTGTCCAGCGCGTGCAGCGCGGTGAATCGGTCTCCGGCGCGGTGGTCGTGGAGGACCCGTGGACCGGACGCATTCTCGCGATGTCGAGCTATCCAAATTATAACCCCAACGATTTTGCGCTCGACCGCTCGCGTAAAATTTCGTTTTATCTTACCGACCCCGCGCAACCGCTCTTCAATCGCGCTATCGCCGCTGCGACGCCGACCGGCTCGACATTTAAAATGGTTACCGGTTCGGCGGCGATTACCGTCGGTGTCATTCGTCGCAATCAAATCGTCTACGACAACGGTGAATGGAACTGTGACGGTTACTTAGCGCGCGATATCGTTTCGGGCGGGCTCGGATACACGAGTTTCGTGCCGGCGCTTGCGGCCTCGTCGGACGGATATTTCTATCGCCTCTCGATGGGGCTCGGCCTCAAGCGGCTGCGTAAATTCGCGCTGCTCTACGGCCTCGACGCGCGCACCGGTATCGACCTGCCCGGCGAGAGTAAGGGCAATTGGCCGACCAACGCCTGGATGATGAAAAATTACGGCCTGCCGCAAGAACCGAGCGACGCCTGTTTTCTCGGTATCGGGCAAGGCGCGATGCAAGCGACGCCATTACAGATCGCCAACATCGCCTCGGCGGTCGTCAACGGCGGCACGCTCTATCGGCCGCATATCGTCACGCGCATTCTCTCCCCCGACGGCCGAATCATAAAAGTATTTCCCCCGGTGATTATCCGTCACGTTCCGGTGACGCAGAAATCTCTCGCTGCGGTTCGCGCCGGAATGGCGCAGGTTACCTCGGCGGTCGGCACCGCCTACGGGCTTGCAATACCGGGTTTTCCGTTCGCCGGAAAGACGGGCACCGTAGAGACCGATGGCGGAAACGGGCCAAACACGACGTGGTTCGTCTGTTGGGCACCGCTCAAACATCCAAAGCTGGTCATCGCCGTCTACGTCGACCGCAGCGGCGGCTACGGTGCGAACGTCGCCGCACCGATCGCGCGAAAAATTATGATTCGTTATTTTCGCTTGAAGGTCTAAGCTTCGACGTCGAGCTTGGCCAATTCCGCAAGTGCGTCATCGAGCAGCGAATCGAGGACGCGATCGCTATGCGTCGCGATGACGCGGTGAAATTCGGCGACGGGTAGCTCGCAGAGGACCGCGAGGCTCTCGGCTGCGCGCGCGCGGTACTGCGAGAGAATGTCGCGCTCGTGGCCGTGAACGAGCAGCACGGTCGGGAGCAACTGCACGGTAATGACCCACGGCAGCGCGGCACCGATCGGCTCGTTTTCAAGGCGAGCGCGCGCTTGCGCGAGATCGTCGAGATCGACGATGCCGGCGAGCAACCGCATCTCGCCGGTCGCCACCGGCATCTCCGCGTCACCCGGCGTGGCAAGCAATGCGTCGAGCAACGAACGTAATGCAAGCCGTCCGGCACCATCTTCGATATCTTTACCCGAAACGACCGGGCGCGGGCGATTGAGCGTCATCACCAAGCGCGAGATCGGCGCGTTCATCGCCTCGCGCGCAGCGCGTAAAGCCGCATCGAGCGCCGGCGCCGCACCGACCGCGCTCTCGGGCAACAAGCGCCGGACCGCGATAAGATGGCGCAGCATGCCGCCGCTATCCGCTCGTTCGATCGTGCGCAGCTCTTCGTGCAGACGAAGATGCGCGAGGTCGAGAACGAGCGTCACCTTCGCTCCGTTCGGTCGGAGGGTGCCGCCGTCGGCGCGCACCGGCGTCGATTGCGCTTCGAGCCGCTGCTCGTGCGGTTCTTCAACCGCGAGATCGGGAAAGAGTGCGCGCAGCGTGCGCGCCATCGAACGCTTTCGTTCGTCGTCGCAGGTGGCGAGATAGCGTTCGGCCGTTTCGCGCTGACCGCGCGGTCTAAGAGCGTGGGCGGCGGCGGTCGCGACGACCTCGCTTGGATCGGTCAATGCGTAGGCCAGCAAGGCGGCGCTTCGATCGTCGCTTCGTTCTTCAATGGAGAAGAGCAAATCGCAGCGCGACGCTTCGGGAAGCTGCGCAAACTCGGCCTCCTCGCGTTCCCCCCAAAGCGGTTCGACGACGCTCGAGAGGGGCGGCGTTTGCTCCGAAGGCGGAAGCGGAGCCGCGCGCTCTGCACGTTCAACCCGTTCGCTCCTCGGCAAGAATCGCGCGAGAACGATAACCAGCGCGCCGATAACGAAGAGTGCAACGACGACGAACGTAAAATTCATCGCGTCTGCAAGCTCGCAAGGCTCTCGCGCAGGCTCGCAAGGGCGGCGTCGAGCCGCTCGTCCGAGCTTCGCGTCAGCCGGTCGAGGAAATCTGCAGGTTCGAGCGAGACGAGCTCTCCGAGCGTCGCGCAGAGTGCGCTGCGATATCGTGCGGCAGCGACGCTCTCGTCGGGAAGCAGATGCGCGAGGGCGAACCACGGCAACGCACTCGCCGGCGGCGCCTCCGGCATACGCTCCAACAGCGCGCGTAATTCCGCTCCGCCAACGTGCCCGCGCAACGAGGCGGCGCTCCCCGCCGGCAGCGGCGGCTCGCCATGCGCTAGGGCGGCGTCGGCGAGCGCAGCTTCGATCGCCTGGCGCAACGTCGGCGTTTCGAGTTCGCGCTCGACCATCGCGTAATGCGCGATTCGCAGTTTGATAAAGAGCCGGTCGAACGACTCGCGAAGCATGTCGCGGAGCCGACCGAGCGTCGGAAGCGGCGAAGAACCGATGCTGTCGGGAAGCAAAGCGCGCAGAGCGAATAGGTGGCCGACGATGCGGCCCGGACGAATTTCGCCGAGTTGTCGTTCGATCTGCAGAAGACGCTCCGGGCTCAACGAGAGCATCGTGCCGATCCGCGGGCCCGTCGCCGTTGGAGTGCCGTTTGCTTCACCGTTCGCGGCGACCGCTCTCGCCGCCGGCAACTCCTCGTGCCGCAAATCGTTCGCTGCCGGCTGCCCCTCGAGCGGGCCTCCGACGACGCCGTCGAGCCCGAAGGGGAGCCCGGCGATCGAACCTGCGAGCAACGGCGTCGAACGAACGTGCAACTCGTCGGAGAGCGCCTCGTTGCTTCGCTCGCCGTCGTAGGCGATGCGCGCCTTACGGACGATACGTTCGCCGAGCTGCAACTGGTTGTGCGCGATTTCGCGCCAAGAAACGACGGCTTCGACCCCCGGTTCAACGGCTGTAAAGATGATGCCGCGCTCGGCTGCAAAGGCCGGCTTCGCGCCGATATCGCGCACCGGCACGCCGTTGACGGCGGTGGAGTTCGGGACGTAAATCAGCGTCGACGGCTGTTCGATCGCCACTTCGACGCGGCGCGCGGTGCCGTCGCCGACGTTGCGCAGCCGCAGCATCCAATCGATACCCTCGCCGGCCTCGATACTCCCGCTCGGAGTGCTTCTTAACGCGACGCCTGAAAAATCCGGCTCGGCGGTTGTTTCGATAACGAAACGTTCGAGCTGAAGCGGAATCATTTCATCTGCGGTGACGACCGCTTCGAGCGCGAGCGGAAATTCGCGCGCGAGACTGCGCAGCAAACGGACTCCGACCAACACCTCGGCACTCGCTCCGGCGGGAATATCACCGACATCGAGCGCGGAGTTCGTGCGCTTGGCGCCTTCGATGCTTTCGATGCGTGCCTCCGGCGCGAGAAAGAGCCGAACGCGAACGTTTCGCGCCGTGTCGGTTCCGATATTTTCGAGAAAAAGTACGACTTCGGTAACGCGATTCGGACGAAGCGGTTCGCTCTCGCGACGTTCGATGCGCGAGCGTTCCGTGGTGAACGAGGCATGCGAATCGACGATCGATTCGATCTCGCCCAGCGATTGCTCGCCAAGTTCCTGCGTCGTCAGAACTGCGCGAAGCGAGAGGTTCGTACGATCCGGTAACGGACTGCGTACCTGCGCCTGCAGGCGAAAAACGCGCTCGGTAAAGGCATCGAGCGTGCCGAGTTCTAGCCGTCCGTCGGAGAGCGCAACCCGCGCATCGTTCTCGAATATTTCGAGTGACTCCAATTCGATATCGTGAACGAAGGTCAGGGCTGCGTCGTGTGCGGCTGCCGAGCCCGTATTCGCAACCGAGAGCTCCGCTTCGATACGACCGCCCGGACGAACGGAGCCCGAGCCGATTCGCTTGAGCCGATTCCGGCGCGGGACGAAGCGCGGGCGCGAGACGACGGTAAATCGGCGTTCGAAGTAACGTTCGCCGATCGCAGCGGAGGGCGACCACCAAATGCGCGCACCGAGCTCGATCTCTCTTCCGTTCGGTTGCGGCGACGCGAGCACAAAATCGGCGGTCAACTGCGCGGACTCACCGGCATCGAGCGCGCCGAGTTCCACGCGAAGATTATCCCGCTTCCGGTCGCGCACCGGCGCGCCGTCGAGATGTATGCTGCCGCGAACCAGCGTCAACGCGGGATCTGCAGAGAGAGCGAGGTCGACGCGTTCGGCGCGAGCGCTACCGTCGTTCTGCAGCGAGATCGAGACGCGCACGCGTTGGCCGGGAAGAAGTTCGCCCGACGACGGCTCGACCTGCAGCGCGTTCCGTTCGCCGGAAAAATCGGGTGCCGCCGCGAGCGTGAGCGCGCTCTCGGGGAGATCGAAAACCGGGCTCTCCTGCGACGCCACGCGCGTTTGAAAACGAATCGTCGTCCCGTCGGGAAGCGGAGCCTCGATGCGAACGCGGTATTGCAGCGTTGCGGTCGCTCCGGAGGCGAGAGATCGAGAGATGACCGGCGCATAGAGACGGTCGAAGGCAAGAGCTCGCTCGCCCTCAAGTTCGTGGCCGTCCACGCGAACCGAGCCCGGAACGTACTGCGTATTCTCCGGAATGGGCGCGAGCACGACGACATCGTGCGCGCTCGACGCGCCGGCGTTGTGGACGCAGACCGTGACGAGCGCCTCCCCGCCCGGGGCGGCGGCACCACGCGCCTCGATGCTCGCGATCGTTCCGGCGTTACGCAAGTTGGGCTTGCTGCGCGCGATCAGGCGAACGACGTTCGAGCCGACCGGCTCGAGCTCGAGGCTGGCGACCGCGGCCTGAATTTCGACGGTGCTCCCGTTTTCAATCGCTCCCGCAACGCTATAGCAGAGCTCGATGCGGCGGCGCTGCCCCGGCGCGACATCGCCGATCGAGGCACCGGTGCGAGCGAGCAGCGGCGAGTTTCCTTGCTCGTCGTCGACGAGCGCCCCGTCGAGCGTCCCCGAGCCGACGAGATAGAGGAGCCCTTCGGGAAGGTTCAGGCGAACGCGCACCCCGGTCGCCGGGGCGCCGCCATGGTTGGTAAAAGTGAAGGCCGCGCGCACCGTCATCCCAGGTTCCAACTCACGTTCGGGCGAAACGTCGAGCGTTCGAAGCCCCTCGGGTAACGTCGGCGATCCCGGAGCGAAGATTTCCGCAAGGGTGCGCATGACGCCGCGTAGCTTCGCCGTGCAGAAAGGATCTCCGTTAACGATGATTGCCTCAAAAGAACAGCGCACCGCCAAAGCGCTCGGCCGCCTCGGCGCCGAAAATGCATTTCAGGTCCTCGCGCGAGCGCGCGAAATCGAAGCGACCGGAAAACGCGTCGTCCACATGGAGATCGGCGAACCCGACTTCGACACGCCCGAACATATTAAACGCGCCGCTACCGAAGCGATGAGCGCCGGCTACACGCATTATTCGCCCTCGGCGGGCATTATGGAATTGCGCGAATGTATCGCCGATTTCGTCTCGCGTTTTCGCGGACTCACTCCGGCATACACGCCCGCAAACGTCACGATCGGCCCCGGCCTCAAACCGATCGTTTGGAACTTGCTCTCGGCGTTGCTCGACCCGGGCGATGAATTCATGTATTTCGACCCGGCGTACCCGGCATACGCTTCGGCGGCGAACTACCTGGAAGCGAAGGTCGTTGCGATTCCGCTTCAGGAGTCGCGCAACTGGCGCATGGATCTCGACGAACTCGAACGGCGCGCGAGCGACAACACGAAAGTGCTGCTGATTAATTCACCGCACAACCCAACCGGCGGCGTGTTGACCCGCAGCGATTTGGAACGCATCGCCGAAATTGCGATTCGTCACGACATTCTCGTCATCGCCGACGAGATCTATTCGCGCAACTTCTATCTCGACACGCCCTATCTTTCGATTGCGACGCTTCCGGGAATGCGCGAGCGCACCGTTATCCTCGACGGATTTTCGAAAGCCTACGCGATGACCGGATGGCGCCTCGGCTACGCCGTCGGCCCCGAAAAAATTATCAACGCGACGACGCTCTTTAATAACAACACTTTTAGTTGCGTGACGACGTTCGTGCAGATGGCGGGCATCGCAGCGCTCACCGGCCCCGAAGGGCCCGTTCGCGAGATGAACGAGATGTTTCGCAAGCGACGCGACAAGATCGTCGCCGGGCTCAACGAGATTCCCGGTTTCTCGTGCAAGATGCCCGAAGGCGCATTCTACGCGTTTGCCAACGTGCAGCAGATCACGCACGACGACCGGAAGCTCGCCACCTATCTGCTCGAAAATGCAGGCGTTGCACTCACCGGCGGAGCTGCATTCGGGAAAGCCGGCGAAGGCTATCTCCGGTTTAGCTACGCGGCGTCGCTGGAAGATATCGATTACGCGCTCGCGCAGATCAAAGCAACGCTGCCAGGCTTCAAGGCGTACTCCGCGATTGCTCGGCATCGTCAACCCGGTCGCCATTCTCCTCGCCGTCTTAGTGGCGAGCATGGTGATGCGGACGACTTCTTCTCAGATGCTACTCCGCCTCGCGATGATCTGGCTCTTTCTCGTTGCGCTCGCTCACGGCGTACTCGTCGTCGACCGGGCATTACCGGGAGGATGGATGTGGAAGCTCGCTGAGGTTGCTCCGGCGATCCTCCTCGTGGCGATCTCATTGT
>DAHUYY010000150.1 GCA_027306845.1 Vulcanimicrobiota bacterium
GGTCGTTTCGAGCGTGGCGGCGAAGGCGCCGCTTCGCAGCAGCAGTTCCGACAGATAACCGTCGGGCACGCTCGCCGATCTTGCCGCGAACGACGGGAGAATGCGCGGCTTACGATCCCCGCCGATGCGGGCTTTCATCAACACGTTCCTAAATTGAATGCGTCATCCCCGCACAGCGCAGGCTTCTTCGACGATACCCTATTCGATCGGTAGCTAACCGAAATGGAAGAGCATCGCTAAGCGCGATCGAAGGAGCTTCACGACCAACGCACCAGGATAATCCCGGTACGACGGCACGTCGTTTGGGAGAGCGACGTTGTTCGGCAGAAAGCCCGTGCATATTCGCATCTCTATCGCCGGCGGGTTCGGCTCGAAGCGAGCGCGATAGAGGGATAGCCAATGCCGCGCATCGTCGAAGCGCATCAGGAGAGCCGAATTGCAGCACGACGCGATAACCCGCTTGGTCTTCGAATGCTCGTCCAGCGCGATCTCTTCGAGGAGCTCGCGCCCCTTCGCGTAGGTGACGCGATCTTTCCGGTACGATACGTATGCGGTGCCGCCGTCGAGTTCTCGCACGGGCGGTGCATTCGGCAACGCTTCAATACGACGCGAACCCTCTTGGCAGGTGTCGCAATAACACACCAAACTCACGATCGGTGCGCCGCGCAGCGTCAACGCTACCGCTCCGCACGAACAGTGGACCTGGGCCCGATTCTCGGTCGCCGGCATCGTCGGACTCATTTTGAACGGAGCATCGATGAGCCCTTCGAGTCGCTCGTGTGGGCGGAGCACCTCAATGAGGGTATCGCTCGTTTTATTACGTTAATGTAAACTTTCTTAAAATCACCCTCGGAACGCTCGCTGCGCCGAGGAACGGCGGCGAGCCGCCCGCGAATCGAGACTCCGGGGGAACACGAGCCGGGTGCGCCCGGAACGGAGTCTCGATCGATGCGCGATCCATGGTTTATCGACCCGAAGCGCCGGGTAGCCTGGGAAGAGCATGGGCGACGATAATTCGAACGCAGCGCTGCGGCTCGCAGCCTCCCTCGCCGACGCCGAACGAGCGCTCTTGCTCGTCGAACGGTTCGGTGCGGCGCGAATCGCAGCGGCGATCGACCCGGAGGGGGATCGGCTCGTGCGCCACGTCGGCCTCACGACGGCAGCGACGCTCGAAGCCTTCGCGCAGAGCATCGACCGCGACTGCCCCTGCATCACCTTCGCCATCGAGGGTGGTCGCGGAGGTATCCTCTTGCCGGGGATCGACGACGCGGCGCTTCCGGAGCGGGCGCGCGTGCAGCTCCATCTGCTCGCCGCCGCGATCGCCGAATCGATCGACGAGCGGGCGACGTTCGCCTACGCAGATTACCTCTCCGAAGGAGTAACGATCTATCGCTTCCCCGAGAACGAACCGGAGATCGAGTTCATCAATCGTTCGGCGGCACTTCGCATCGACTCCACCCCGGAGCAAGTTCTGCTTCATCCGCGCGCTCTCTTCAGCAACGAGGGGAATAGAGCACTCGCATTCGATCTCCTGGCGCTCGCCGAGAAAGGCGCCCACGCACCGATCCAGCGAGAGGTCCGTACGCTCGCCGGCGCCTCCTATTGGGTGCAACTTCAGCCGTTCCCACTACCGGTTCATAACGGCGTTTCGCGCGTGCTCCTCATCTCGTCCGATATCACGCTCGTTCGCGCCGGCGAGGAACGCGAGAGCGTCCTTACTTCATGTATCGATGTCGCTGCGGATGCAGTTGCCATCTATCGTATCGACCGCGCGAACGCGCAACGACCGCTGCTGATCTACGGTAACGACGCATACCGCGCTCTTGCCAAGCCGCACGCGGGAGTCGGCGATCCATCGTTGCAAACCGAACGCGGTGAAGAGTTCGTCGATTACTATCTCGCGCTCCTGAGCGAACCCGGTTCCGTACAATGCGAAACGAGCGTGTTCGTCGGCAGCGGTTCAAGAAAACTTCCCGTGGAACTTCACGCTCGTCGGCTTCGAAGCACGATCGGCGAGCACGATTTCGTCGTCTTTTCGTTGCGCGATCTCAGCGCGCGGCTCGCCGGCGAGCGCGAACGACGCATGCTCTCCCATGCAATTGACGAGTCGCTTGATTTTTTTGCGATCGGTGATTTTGTCCCGCCAAGCCGAGGCGGCTCGCATATTTTGTATATGAACCCCGCTTTCGCGCACCTCGTCGGATACACGGCTGAAGAATTGCTCGGTCGCTCGTCGGGGCTTCTCATCTCTCCGAATAACACGCAGCAGGTCCTCAACACACTCACCGAAAGCATCGAACAAAGAAAACTCGTCAGCCTCGAGCTGATGATGCGCGCGAAGGATGGCCGCGATATCTGGTGCGAATTCGTCGCCCAGCCGATCTTCGACGATTCCGAGGAGGGCGGCTATTGGCTCACGGTCGGGCGCGAAATAACCCTGCGCAAACAAGCGATGGGGCAGATCGCGTTGCTTACCTGGGTCTTAGATGAAATCGACGCGCGGGTTACCATTTACGAACCGGCCCAGGAGCACCACTTTATCGTCTCCTACGAAAATGCCGCATCTGCAGAGCACGGCCGCTATCATTTCCTCGATCTCGTTCGCGGAGAAGGCATCGTCGGGAAGCTCGTTCGGGATCGCGCGTTTGCCGAGTCGCCGTTACGCACGATGGTTGCCGATGCCGACGGAAAGCGCGTGACCGAGATTGAAATTCGCGCGTTGTTCGACGGAGCAGGCCGCCTCGCGGCAGTTATTACTATGGAGCGAGATATCGCGTCGGCGAGCCATAGCAACGGATTTCCAAGCTCCGTTCGGCTCGCGCTGGTAACCGCCGGAATTCAGAACATCATCCACGCACCGACCCCCGATGCGCGCCTGCGTGCCTTACTGCTCACGCTCCGCGAAGGCTTCGACGCATCGCTTTCGCCCGAAACCGCTACGGATCATGGCACGACCCGCCTCGATTTCGAACCGCAGCATCGCCGCGCAACGCTTCAGTATTACACCGATAGACCGAACCGCGCGCGCGTTACTTGGAAATCTCTCCTCGGCGAGTCGGAATTAACAACGCTTAGGCTCGTCCTCGAAACCTTCCTCGGCACGGTTCAAGTCCCGCGGTAAAAAAACGACTCGAGATCGAGCTCACGCTCGACGACGTCGGCGAGTTCGTCGAGCGAGCGCTCTCGATCGCGTGCCACGAATCGCCACTCGGTTGCAGAGCTCATTCCAAGGAGGGCACGCAGCCGCTTGAGAAATTCGTGCCGGAAAAGGTCGTCATCGAAGAGCCCGTGTACGTAGGTACCCACGATACGGCCGTCTTTCGAGCGAGCTCCATCGCGTCGCCGCTCCGTGGCACCGTTATCGTGAATCTCCGCAAACGCGAGGCTTCCGGCTTCGTAAACGGTTGCGCCGACGTGAATCTCGTAGCCGCTAATCGGCTCGCCGGTAACGGCCAAGGTTCCGCGGACGCACTTCGTTGTTTTCTCGCTCAGCATAACGGTCGAGAGCGGCAAGATTGCGAGGCCCGCGTGCGTACCACCCGCTTCGACTCCCTGCGGATCGGCGATCTGCCGTCCGAGCATCTGCATCCCTCCGCATATTCCCAAGATACTCCCGGCCCCGCGCACTGCGCTATCGAGGCCCCGGTCGCGCAACCATTGAAGATCGGCGATGGTGTTTTTCGAGCCCGGGAGGATCGCCAGATCCGCGTGCGCGAGGTCCTCGCACCGGTCGGTGTAGCGCAAGTCGACCGACGGCTCCGCGGCGAGCGGCTCAAAGTCGGTAAAATTCGAAATATATGGAAGGGCGGCAACCGCGATTCGCAGGCGATCGTCGTCGCGACGTCCACGCCACGCTGCTCCGAGGCGGCGCCGTTCGATCGAGAGCGAATCCTCTTCGTCAAGCCGCAAATCCTTCAGATACGGCAGCACGCCGAAACAGCGACTTTTGCAACGGCGTTCGATCTCGCGGATTCCCGGTTCGAGAAGCGTTCGGTCGCCACGAAATTTATTGATCGCAAACCCGGCGATGCGCGTGCGGTCGCGCTCGTCAAGGAGCGCCAGAGTTCCGTAGATCGAGGCGAAGACGCCGCCACGGTCGATATCGCCGAGAAGCAGGCAGCGTGCATCGGCAGCATGGGCCATCGCCATATTGACGATATCTCCGTCGCGTAGGTTGATCTCCGCCGGCGAGCCCGCCCCTTCGAGAACGATCGCATCGTAACGCTCCGCGAGGCGCTCGTACGATTCGAGCACCGCCGGCCAGAAGCGTTCTCGGTTCCGCCCGCGATAATCGGCGGCGTGCACCGTTCCATAAAGCTCTCCTTGGAGAACCACCTGCGCTCCATCGATCGAGCTCGGTTTGAGGAGAACCGGGTTCATGTCGACGCTGGGGGCGATGCCCGCGGCCTCGGCCTGAAGTGCCTGCGCGCGGCCGATCTCCTTCCCGTCGGGGGTGACGGCGGAATTGAGCGACATATTCTGCGCCTTGAAGGGCGCGACGGCGACGCCGCGGCGGGCCAGATAACGGCAGAGCGCCGCGGAAATCAACGATTTTCCAACATCCGACCCGGTGCCCAGAACCATGAACGCGTCCGCTCGACGCTTTTCAACTCGCTTCCGTCCCCTCGTATTCATGCGGCGCCTCGGATTCCCGGGGAGCTCGGCGGAGCCTTTCACAGAGGGCCGGCGACCCAAGCGGCGAAAAGCGATGCTTTGCCGACGCCCGAAGCGATACGGGCGTTTTTTATGCCGAGCCGCTTCGTGCGGCCATTCTTGGCGGAGAGCCTACCGATGAACGAGCACCCAACCCTTGAAGCGCCTGAGGCGCCCGAAGCGCCCGTGCAAAGCATGATTGCCGAAACGGCGCCTCCCGCCGCCGCAGTCGAGGCGATCGCCTATTCAAACGCTCCCGAGAGCGTCGTCGAGCCCGCTCCGCAGCTCGCCGTC
>DAHUYY010000151.1:0-264 GCA_027306845.1 Vulcanimicrobiota bacterium
GCCCGCGAATTATACCTCGCGCCCTGCGATCTTACCGCACTCGTCGACGGCCTTCGCGCGCAGATGCTCGGCGATCCGCTCTGCATTCGCCTTCACCCCGACGATTGCGCGCGCTGGAACGACGCATCGCTTCCGTGCCGCGAAGATGCTGCGCTCGCGCCGGGAGATGCGATATTAGAGTTGCACGAAGGCAGCATCGACGCGCGCTTTGGCCTTCGTCTTCAGGGGGTGCTCGACGCATGTGCGCCGTGAGTTGCGGTGAGG
>DAHUYY010000151.1:274-4900 GCA_027306845.1 Vulcanimicrobiota bacterium
TTCTCGCCGTGAACGATGCGACGATCGAAGCGCGCGTGCCGGCCCTGCATCTCGGCTCGCGGGTTCGCATGCACGGCGGTATCCGTGGCGTGGTCGTTGCCTTGCGAGAGATGCGCGCGACGATCGTTCCCATCGATGCGCCGGGGGGAGTGCGCCCGGGGAGCGCGGTGCAGGCTGCGCCCGAAGACGAATGGGCAACGCTCGGAAGCGCGCTTTTCGGCCGTAGTTGTAACGGTAGCGGCGATCCGATCGACGGCCGGGGGGCGCTCCGCGGTGCGCGCCGTCGCCCGCTCTACGCAGCTCCGCTTCCGCACGATCGCATGCCGATCGAGCGGCCCTTGTGGTGCGGCGTTCGCGCGATCGATACGTTGCTCGCCTTCGGTCGCGGTGCGCGTATCGGCGTGCTCGGCGGTGCGGGCGTCGGGAAGACGACGTTGCTCGATACCATCGCGCGCGGCTGTGCCGCCGAGGCGGTCGTCTATGCGGCGATCGGCGAACGCGGGCGAGAAGCCGAACGCGCCGTCGCACGAACCGACGACCGAACGACGACCATCGTTGCAACGAGCGATGCGCGTGCCGCCGAACGGGTCGCAGCCGCGGAGTTTGCGATGGCGCATGCGGTGCATCTTCGCGCGCGCGGTCTGCACGTGTTGCTGCTCTGCGATAGTCTTGCGCGTTACGCCGGTGCGCTGCGCGAGTTGGCGCTGGCGCGCGGCGAGACGCTCGGGCGCGGCGGGTGGCCGCCGAGCGTCGTTCCGGCGCTCGCCCGATGGTTGGAGGCCGCGGGTGCGACGCGCCACGGTTCGATCACGGTCGTCGCCACCGTGCTCGCCGCCGACGTCGAGGATCCGTTGCTCGATGCGACGCGCGCGCTACTCGACGGCCATATTACGCTCTCCCCGGCGCTCGCCGCCGCCGGCCGATTCCCGGCGATCGACGTGCTCGCCAGCCGATCGCGCACCATGACCGCGGTCGCGACGCCGGAGCACCTACTCTGGGCCGGGCGCGTTCGCGAGGCGCTCTTCCTCCTCGAACGGAGTGCCGACGCCCGCGCGCTGGGGATTCTCGGCGAGGAGCCCGCCTTGCTCGCCGCGGTCGCCGCGGAGCCGGCGTTGCGGGCGCTCCTCGAACAGGGCCCCGAAGCTGCCGATCCGGGGCGGAGCCTGCGGATCCTCGCCGAAACTGCCGATAGACTTCTATGAACGTGGGTATTTTCTCGGATATTGCAGCGATCCAAGCGCGCATCGCCGGCATCGTCGGCGGTGGAGCCCCACCTGCGCCGGTCGCGCCGCAGATCGCCCCCGCGCGGACCGGCGTCGACGGCCTGCCGATGCTCTCGCCGGAGGGCGGCCCCTTCGCCGCGCTCGTTCAAGCCGCACTCGAAGGGCAGGGTGGCGCATCCGCCGCCGGCCTCGGTGCGCTCGCCGACGCGAGCGCCGTCGCGCCCGCCCCCGTGCCGCCGACACAGATTGCGGCGCTCGCGCAGGGGCAAGGCTCCATTTGGGGGGTCGACCCGAAACTTATCACCGCCGTCATCGCCAACGAATCGGGATTTAACGCCAATGCGACCTCGAAGGTCGGAGCGCAAGGGCTCATGCAGCTGATGCCCGCGACCGCGCGCTCGCTCGGCGTGAGCGATCCCTACGATCCGGCGCAGAACGTCGCCGGCGGCACGCGCTACCTGCGCGGGCTGCTCGACCGTTTCCACGGCGATACCAAACTCGCGGTTGCGGCCTATAATGCCGGCCCCGGTGCGGTAGAAAAATACGGCGGCGTGCCGCCCTATCCCGAGACGCAGAATTACGTGCAGAACGTCCTTTCTTCATACGAGCGCTATCAAGCGCAAGGCTTACCGGGCAGCACACCGTAACGCGGCGTTCACGTTCGCGACACGCGAACGCAATCGTCGTCGTGCACGATAAGGCGTATGAACGCCTACATCGACGATGTCCGCTACTCGGTGCTCTCGGCACCGCTCGCGCAGATCGACCGCCGCGCACTCTCGCAGGCGTGGATCAGCGCGCTTCACTTCTCGCAAGTTCCGAGCGCTCGACGCGCGACCTCACCTCTGCGCGTCGCACGCTCCGGGCGCACTCCGTTCGCTGCAGCCTCGTGTGCGCCGTGCGCGCCTTCAGCGAGCGCGCGCGCGCAGCGCTTCGGAACGCCCGCCGCGCATCTCGCAACGGTCATCGCCGGCGGCGAGCGCCGTTCGTCGCAGAGCTCGCTCGCACGGCGAATCGTCGAGGTGCTGCTCGCTCCGCGCAACAGCGCCCGCCGTTGCACGCTCGCGCTCGGCGGCGAGAAGGGGCGCGTACACCTGCTGTTGGGGGGAAGCGATCGGCGGTTGCACCTCGTCGCGCTCTGCGCCGCAGGGGTGCGAAGCGAAGTCGATCGCGCGTTACGCGAGGTGCGCTACGCGCTTGCGGCGCGAGGTATTTTGGCGACGAGCGACCTGCGGGAATTCACGTAAATGAACGGCGTCGGCATCGACACCGCGCGCGCGTTCGAGCGCATCGAAGAAGCGAAGGAACGGGTCGGGCGCGCGTTTACTCCCGGCGCATCGGCGCGCAGCGGAGATCGTGCATCGCACGCGGCGGCCCGACGCACGCTCGATCCGCTGAGCGTCGCGGCGCCTGAAGGTGCGCTCTTCGTCGTGCAAACGCGCGACGGATCGACGGCATATACGCACGACGGCGCTTTCTCGCTCCACGACGGCGCTCTCGTCGACGCTAACGGCGACGCGGTGCTCGGGTACGCTCGCCCCGGTGCGCCGTTGCAACCGCTTCGAGTTGATTCCGTCGATCGAGCGATGCAGGAGGTTCGCGACGTTCGCCTCGATGCCGATGGAGCGTTGCGATACGATCGCGATATTTTCGATCCTCGCGATGGGCGCACGCAGCGCGAAAGCATTGTCGCCGGTCGCGTGGCGTTGGCACGCTTTCCCGCCGGGAGCCGCATGCGTGCGCTCGATGCACGACACGAACGCGCGCCCGAAGGTGTAATCGCGCATCTCGGCATGCCCGGCGAGCACGGCTTCACGGCCTTGACGCCGCATGCGCGCGCCCGCAGCGGCGTTGCACTCGACGCGAGCCTGTCGCGGTTACAGGATGCATATCTTCAGTTAGAGGCATTGCTCGCAGCGCATAAAGCGCAGGGCTCGGTTGCGAAGACGGCGATGGATCTGCTGAAGTGAAGTTTCTTTCGTTTTCCGCGCGCGACGAAGCGGGAATGCGCGAGCTTCGCTGGGAGCGACGATCGCTATTGCCGCTCTCCGCTGCGGCGCTGGTCGCGGCGAGCGTTCGCGAACGGTTGCAGAGTGCGATCGGCGCCGTCGACGTGCGGCTCTTCGCGCCGCGCATTCCCGACGACGACGGTTGGCTCGTCCTGCGCGCGGGGGCGCGCACCGATGGGCTCTGCGGGCCGCTCGGAGTCGCAGCGTTTATAACCCGGCCGGAGGAACTGCGTTCGCTCGTCGGGCTTGCATTCGGTGTAACGATTCCCGCAAACCGTGCGCTCTCGGCGGTTGAAGCGGAGGTCTTCGAACGCTTTTTGCGCCTCATCGCACCGGCGCTCGCACCGCTCTGTGGACCGACGAGCGCTCCGCTCGAAGCGATGGGCGAGCGGCGGTTTAGCAGTTACTTCGAGTTGCTGGTCGAGGGAGGCGCGTGCGGCCGGCTCGGCGTCGCTCTGGAGAGCGAGCCGCAGCCGGGGACGGCGCATGCCGCACCGATCGAGCGGATCGGCGAGATCGAGCTCGCCCTCACGGCTCGCGCCGAGTGCGCGGAGCTGCGGACCGCCGAGATCGCTGCCTGGGCTCCCGGGGCGTTCGTGCCCCTGCGCCGCCGAGAGATTACGCTGCTCGCGAACGGGGAGGCGCTCGCGCGCGGCGAACTGGGGGTGCGCAACAATCACTATGCCGTCGCGATCGGTCGCGGCGCGACCACTTCGAGCGATTGAGGGAACGATGGCGAGTAACCACGGGACGCAAAAGAATATCGATGTTCTCCTGCACGTACCGATGCAGGTGACCGCCGAACTGGGCAAGACCAAAATGTCGGTGGAGGACGTGCTGAAAATCGGCACGGGGACGATTATCGAACTCGATCGCCTCGCCGGCGGTCCGGTCGATCTGCTCGTTAATAATAAACTCATCGCTCGCGGCGAAGTGGTCGCCGTCGACGAAAATTTCGGTATCCGCGTCAGCGAACTGATCGCGAGACCGCCCGCACCATAACCGACTTTTCGGAAGTAGCGCGGCAATAAAAGGGTAACCCCTCGGGGTTACCCTTCGTGCATGAATAGCGCAGTGCCGTTGCTCGCCGGGCCGCACGCGACGGTGCCGCTCGACGTGCTGCTCTCGCTTGCATTCTTCGCCGTCTTTCCGCTCGTGCTCGTCATGTGCACCTCGTTCGTCCGCATCGTTGTCGTGCTCTCGCTCGTGCGCTCGGCGATCGGCGCCTCCGCGTTGCCGCCGAACACCGTGTTGACGGGCTTGGCGCTCGTGCTGACGATGCTCGTCATGGCGCCGACGATGCAGAGCATTCAGCGCGTCGCGCTCGCCCCATTGCGCGCGGGTAGCATCACGCAGGGCGCCGCGATCGAACGTGCGGTCGTTCCGCTACGGGC
>DAHUYY010000152.1 GCA_027306845.1 Vulcanimicrobiota bacterium
AAGAAAGCCGCCGCACCCGCGCGCAAGAAGGCCGTTCGCAAGGCCGTACGCCGCAAAAAGGCCTAACGATTAAGGCTTACCCATAGAGAGAGGCGGTCGCAAAACGATCGCCTCTCTCTTTTCCTTTTAGAGGGGCGAAGCCCGGCGGCATGCCGCCGTGAATATCCCGAAGCCGCCTACATCCGAGACCGCGGTTGCACCGTTGGAGTAGTAATCACCGCTGCGCCAATGGGGAAAACGATGCGGCTGCTGCTCCGGTTTTTCGTGCCGTTCGCTTGCGTGCTCTCGTCGCTGATCGCCACAGCGGCGGCCCATCCGCTCGGCAATTTTACAATCAATCACCTCGCCCGTATCACCGTCGAGCCGCAGGCGCTGAGGGTTCGATACTTCCTCGATATCGCCGAGATCCCGACGTTTCAAATCATGCAGCGCTATGGCGCTTCTTGGACGCCGCAATCGGCAGGTACGTGGGCGCTCTCGGAGATTCCAAGGGTAGAAAAGGGCCTCGATATCCGCGTCGATGGGAACCGCATCACCCTTGAGCCGATCGGAACCCCTCACACGTTCCCGCGACCCGGCGCCGGTGGACTCCCGATTCTCTACTGGTACCAAGATTTCACGGCACCGTTGCAGAGCAAGGCCGAGCACCGCGTCGTGGTCTACGATACGACCTACGCCGATCGGCGCATCGGGTGGAAAGATCTTATCGTCAGCCCGCCGCAGTCCGAGCCGACAGACCGGCTTTTGCACTACCCGAATGCCCTAATCGGCACGCCGGATCGCATCAATCGATTGTCGTTCGAAATAGGGTCGAGCGGCGCCGTATCGCACATTGCCTCTAGCGAAGATCTCGCCCCGCCGACCGGTACCACGGCATACTACTGGTTCTCCCCAACCGTCCTCTCCGGCATGTTCTCGCGTGCCGACCGGTCTCCACTCTGGGTCTTGCTGACCGTTTTGGCCGCCTTCGGGCTGGGCTCGCTGCATGCCGTCGAGCCGGGCCACGGCAAGGCGCTCCTAGCGGTGACGCTGGTCGGCTCGCGCGCCACCATGCGCCAGGCGGCAATTCTTGGTGCGTCGCTAACGTTCGCCCACACGATCGGCGTACTTTTACTGGGCGTCGCACTACTCTTCGCCGCGAATTTCGTCTCCGAAACCATCTATCCATGGATCACGCTGCTCTCGGGTGTGGCCGTCCTGTTCATCGGCGCGCGGGCGTTGGGCCGCTATCTCAAAAACCGTCGCGAAGCTCGCGCCCACGCACTCGCTCACGCTCTCCAACACGATCATCACCATCCGCACGAGCACGAACACGGCCACGGAAACGGGCATTCGCACGTGGTTCCCGGGGATCGGCCGATCAACTTCGGCAGCGCCGTTTGGGCGGCCATGAGCGGCGGCGTAGCGCCGTGCCCGGCGGCCATCGTCGTTTTGCTCACCGCCGTGCGCCTCCATCAGGTTGGCTATGGATTGCTCCTGATCGTCATTTTCAGCATGGGCTTGGCGACCGTCTTAATCGGCTTGGGCTTCGGTATCGTGCACGGCGCGTCGTGGCTCTCGCGACGCTCCGGGTTCGACCGCGTCGTCAAGCTGGGTCCCCTGCTCTCCGCATGCCTCATTTCGATCATCGGATCGGTGATTTTCGCGCAGGGACTGGTGCAGCAAGGCTTGCCGGTTTCGCTCCCGCTCGTTGTCGGGCTCGTATTGCTGGCGGTGGCCGGCTACGCCCTCGTTCAGCGCGGCCTATGGCTAGCGAGCGCGTCTGCGACGCACGAGCAAATCGCGTGAGCCGCTCCCAACAAGATTCGCCGCTGCGATTGCGGCGTACGAGCGCGCCAGCGCGCTTGACCGGAAATCGCCCGTTCGATGCCTTTGCATTCGAACGGATCACCCTGCGGACGGCGCCTTTCGGTAACGTCCGCGCACTCCTGGAGCACACACTATGAAACTTCTGCGACTTATCGGAGGTTCGGCGGCCCTGCTGCTCATAGCAGCGGTCCTCTCACTCTACGCATTCCATGCGGCGAGGGCATCGGATCATCAAGATTCGCCTACCGTCGTTGCGAACCCCATGGAAGATATTACCGACGTCTTCGCGTTCCCAGATCCGGCCAACCCGGCAAACGTCGTGCTGGCAATGGATTTTTATCCGCTGATCCCGGCCGGAATGACCGGGAACATTTCGTTCGATCCGAACGTTCTCTACCAATTCAAGATCGCTAATCTCGCCGCAAGCCCGAACGAGGCTACGGTGATTCAAATGAAGGCGATCGGCAGCGGCACCTCGCCGCAGTTCATCCTGTTCGGGCCGTCCGCCCCGAACGAAGTCGGAACGACGAACACCCTCGTGAAGCAATCGGGCACGTTCGCCTTCAACAGTCCGACAACGCTCGCCAACGGCGTTCAAGTCTTCGTTGGACCGCGGCGCGATCCGTTCTACTTCGATCTCGCGCAGTTCTTCAAGATCGTTCCGGACCGCAACTACCAAAACCAACCCAACCCCCCGGCGGCATCCGCGACGTCGTTTAATTTCTCGTCCGGAACCCAGCCGATCGTATTGAACGGAACGTCGTACGGCACCGCCGCATCGAACAGTTGCACGATCGCCCAGCCGTCGGATCTTCTACAGAATTACAACGTCGAATCGTTTGTGGTCGAGCTGCCCAAGACGATGCTCGAGCCAAACGGCTTGACACCCGGCAAGATCGGCCTATGGGCCACCACCGCAACGCCGTCGGGACAATAGGAGAATCACATGAAACTTTCTTATGTCATCAGCGCGGGGTTACTCGCCCTCGCGGTCGCCGGCTGCAATAGCGGAACGGTCGGCTCCCCGGGAACCAACGTCTACCCGTCGCCCGCGGCCAACGGGCCCTACGTCCAAACAGAACTCCTTTCACGCCCGGCGGTGAAAGAGGCGTTTGAATCGTTCGCCAATCACGATACGACCAATCGCACCGAACCCTATAACGATCCAACCCTGCAAAACTCGATCGTCAGCTTCTCCGAGGCGGTCGGGCGTAGCGCGACCACAGCGAATGCGCTGGCATCGATCCTCTACCCGAACGAAATGGTGCTCGACCTCTCCCAGAGCGGCGTGGCATCCTATCTCGGAGTCGAAACGGGCGGTGCAACCGGCGGCAAGTTCGGCGGGCGCGCGTTGAGCGACGACGTCATCGGCATTTCTCTCGGGGCGCTCTTCGGAAACACCCTCTCGGCGCTGGGCGTCGTGCCCGACGACGGGAAAGAATCGCCGTGTCTCACCACCGATAACGTGAGCTACGACAAGAGCAATACCACCACGTTCCCATACATCCAGGCTCCGCTCTAAGCCACAGGAACGGACAGAACGATGCGTTTTCGAAGCATCCTGGGCATTACGGCGGGCGCGATTATCGCGCTCGCCCTCTGGCCGGCCATCATCACCCACCGAGCGCCGGCCGCAACGTTTACGCCCGCGCCGGTAATGCGCGATTACCTTCAACGCGACGCTTTGGTTGCGTTTGAGGAAAAGATCGTCCGGCGGCATCCGACCGATCAAATCACGTCCCGCATGCTGGCCGGCAACTATATGAACCGCTTTCGCGAACAAGGTGATATCGGCGACGTCGCCCGCTCGCAGGCCATGGCCGAGCGCTCGATCGAACTCCAACCGCGCGGAAATACGGCCGCCCAGATGGCGTTGGCATCGGCATATCTTACCTACCACAACTTTCGCGCAGCACTGGTACACGAGCGTGACGCCATTGCGGGTGAACCATCCAACGCAGGCGCTTGGGCGCAAGCGGCTTCTCTTGAGATGGAGTTGGGCGAATATCCGCAGGCCTATGCAATTTTAAAGAAGCGCCCGCTCGGCCCCGAGAATCCGACATGGGATTCGATCCTGGCTCGTTACGACGAACTCACCGGCCATATCGGCCAGGCGCGCGCGCTTATCGAGCGCAGCTCTCGCATCGTCGATGCCGACCAATATACGCCGGCGATTGCACGTTCCTGGTATCATATGCGCGCCGCACAGCTCGCCTGGGAAGATGGCGATAACGCTACCGCGGACGCACAGTTTAAAACGATGCTCTTTCTCTACCCCGATAATTACATGGGCTTGATGTATCAGGCGCGTTTTTACCGCTCGCTCAAAGAATGGCACCGGACAATGGCCGCGGCCAAGGCCGCGATCGAGCTTTATCCGCTACCGCAGGTACTCGGCTACCAAGCGGACGCACAGCGCGCGCTGGACGAGAGCGCGGCGGCCGAGCGTACCGACGCGCTCATCCGCGCGGAGCAACGTCTCTTCAACGTGCAAGGCATCAACGACCGGTTGATCGCCAACTACTACGCACAGCGTGGGGTTCATCTAAAGGACGCGCTGGCGTACGCAAAGCTCGATCACGAGCAGCGCGGCAACGAAATCTATGCCGACGACACGATGGGATGGGTGCTCGGCGCGATGGGGCGCTGGAATCAGGCGCGTCCCTATGCGGAGCAGTCCGTGAGATACGACACGCAGGATCCGGTACTCGAGTACCACGCGGCGATCGTTGCGCTCCATACGGGTCACCGGCATGAGGCGCTGCGCAGGCTCAAGATGGCGCTTGCGCTCAACCCGCACTTCCACCCGGTCTATGCCGGCGATGCCCGGCGTGAAGTCGCCGCGTTAATGCGCCGCGGGAATGACGACCGGACCCTCCCCTAGGTTCGGCGCTTGGCCGTTGTGTTCTTGGACCCAATGACACGCGGTCGAATGCCCCGCCTCGTATTCGATGAATGCGGGCTCT
>DAHUYY010000153.1 GCA_027306845.1 Vulcanimicrobiota bacterium
TCTCGCATGCGCGGCGGCATACTCGCCGCGTTCGGAGAAGGCACTCGATGTTGCACTCCCCTTCGACCTGCGCAGCGGCGCGATAGACGAGGAGATCTTTGCCCGCTGGCTCGCCTTCGACCCTGCGGAATATGATGCCGTCACGAGCGCCCACCTTGCGCGACTCTCGCTCTGCTATCTCGATGCCGGGCGCCGCGATGAATATGGGCTCGATATCGCCGCTCGAACCCTCGCGCAGCGCCTCTGCCGCAGCGGCGTTCGCGTGCGCAGCGAGGAGTTTCCCGGCGGGCACCGCAACACTACGGGGCGCTATATCGGCGCCTTCACCGCGCTTCTCGAGGTACTCGACCGTTGATCTTTCGTAGGTATATTTTCGCACTGCTCGCGTTATTCGCGTTCGCTAATGCGACGGCAGGTGCGACGACCTCCTCACCACCGCCGGCGACCTTGGATCAGCGGACCTATAATGACCCCGCGATGCATTATGTCGCTCCTGCGGGCGTCGTTCTTATCGGCATGCGTCACGTGCCGTACCAAGCGGCTTCGCACATGACGCCGGTCGCAATTTGGGGAATCGATGTCGGAAAGGCGCAGGCGCGCGTGATCTCCCTGGCTTACGAGCGTTTCTCCCACGGGTCGCTGCACGGTTTTTACACAACGTATATCAACGAACTTCGCGCTTCCTCGAAGGGCGGTACGTTCGTGCGTCGCGAGCATGCGATCCTCGTCAACGGCATGCCGGCCTACTGGCTCAAAGTGAGCTCCGGCGAAGGGCTCTCACAAATGCGGTCGTATGCGTACGTGTGGTATGACGGCGCACGCGGCGTCGTACTCTCGGAGGAGGCTCGCGTCGGGAATCTGAGCGAGCGCCAGGCGAAACGCGACCTCGCCGGGGCGAGCGCGGTCGCCTACCCGGTCGGACGCGCCTATTAGCGAGGCGCGCTTCGCTCGATCGCGTTGCGTAGATCGGCGATGAGATCGTCGCAATCTTCGATACCGACCGAGAGGCGAAGAAGGCCGTCGGTGACGCCGCGTCGTTCGCGATCTTCTTTCGGTATCGATCCGTGCGTCATGCGCGCTGGGTGACAGAGCAACGATTCGACTCCGCCGAGCGATTCGGCGAGGCTGAAGAGCTTCGTCTCGCGAGCGAAGGCAAACGCTCGCTCGGCGGGTCCGCGTAACACGAAACTCACCATACCGCCGAAGCCGCTCATTTGCGCTTTTGCAATTGCATGCTGCGGGTGGCTCGCCAAGCCGGGATAGTAAACGCGCTCGACCTCATCGTGTCGATCGAGAAACTCGGCGACGCGCGCGGCATTCGCGGCGTGTTCGCGCATACGGATTGCCAGCGTTTTCGCACCGCGCATCGTCAACCAGGCATCGTGCGGCCCCGGAACCCCGCCGACGGCATTTTGGTGAAACTTGATCGAGTCATGCAGATCGGATCGATCGGTTATCGCCGCACCACCGACGACGTCGGAGTGACCGCCGATGTACTTCGTGGTCGAATGCACGACGACGTCGGCACCCAGCGAAAGCGGCTGCTGAAAATACGGCGAAGCAAAAGTGTTATCGACGACAACGACGGTACGTTGCGGATCGCGCAGCGCGGAGACCGCCGCGATGTCGACGATCTTCAGCAAGGGATTGGTCGGCGTCTCGATCCAAATCAGCTTCGTCTCTTTCCGAATTGCGGACCGGACGGCTCCGAGATCGCTCATATCGACGTAGGTGAACGACAATCCATAGCGTTCCAAAACGCGGGAGAAGAGCCGGTACGTTCCACCGTAGAGGTCGTCGGTGACGACGATATGGTCGCCGGCACTGCAAAGGTTTAATACCGCCGCCGTCGCCGCCATGCCGCTGGAGAAAGCGCTGCAATAACGCGCGCTCTCCAGAGAGGCCAACTGCGCCTCCAAGGCGCTGCGCGTCGGATTGACGGTGCGGCTGTAATCAAAGCCGCGATGTTCGCCGACGCCGGTCTGCGTGTAGGTCGAGGTTTGATAGATAGGAACGATCGTCGCGCCGGTCGTCGGATCGGCTTCTTGCCCGACGTGGATCGCTCGGGTACTGAATTTCATGAACGCGCGTTACCCCGCCGCCTCGGGGCTTCCGGAGAGGAAGCTAATGATGTCCTGTCGCGTGACGACGCCGACGGGTTCCTCGGCATCGGTTACCACGATCGCGTGGTTGGCCAGGGTCAGCAATTTGTACGCGCTCTCCAACGGTTCGGCACTATCGAGCGACGGGAATGGGCGCCCCATGACTTCGGAGACCTGTCGATGCACGATATCGCTGCGGTCGAAGACCGCTTGCATCACCGCGACATCATTCACGCTCCCAATCTGCTCCTTGCCGCGCATAATCGGAATCTGCGAGATTTCGTAGGTGCGTAAAATGTCGAGTGCCCGCTGAACCGTCTCGCGTTCGTCGAGCACGATCATCGGCGGGAGCGGCGTCTTGCTGCGAAGGACGTCGGCGACGGTCGCCCGCCGTTTCCCTTCGGCGAGGAAGCCGTTCGCGATCATCCACTCGTCGTTAAAAATCTTCGACATGTAGCCGCGGCCGGAATCGGGAAATATTACGACAACCACCGCATCGTCGGGAAGCGTTTTTGCCAGCGATATCGCGGCAACGGCGGCGGTGCCCGACGAACCGCCGACGAGCAGGCCTTCCTCGCGCGTTATACGACGCGCCATGAGAAAGGAGTCGCGATCGGAGACGCGGACCATCTCGTCGATTACTTTCAGATCGACGGTCTCGGGAAGATAGTTCATCCCGATTCCCTCGACGGCATAGGAGCGCGGCGTATCGCCGGAATAGATCGATCCTTCCGGGTCGGCGCCGACGACGTGGATCTTCGGATTGCGTTCCTTCAGATAGCGGGCGGTACCCGAGATCGTTCCCCCGGTGCCGATACCGGCGACGAAATGCGTTAACGTACCGCGCGTCTGCTCCCAAATTTCCGGGCCGGTTGTCGCGTAGTGCGCGTCGGGATTGTGATGGTTGTGAAATTGATTCGGCTGAAACGCGCCGGCGATCTCCGCGGCTAAACGATTGGCGACGCCGTAGTACGATTCGGGGGAATCCGACGGCACGTTGGTCGGGGTAACGACGACTTCGGCGCCGTACGCCTTGAGGAGATCGATCTTTTCGCGCGACATTTTGTCGGGCATCACCAAAATGCATCGATAGCCGCGAATCGCCGCCGCCATCGCAAGCCCGCTGCCGGTATTGCCGCTGGTCGGCTCGACGATCGTGCCGCCGGGTTTGAGCAAGCCGGCCTTCTCGGCGGCCTCGAGCATCGCAATGGCCGGGCGGTCTTTTATACTGCCGCCGGGATTCATATACTCAACTTTTGCTAGAACGAGGCAGCGCGCACCATCGGTGACGCTGTTGAGCCGTACGAGCGGCGTGTGGCCGATAGCGGCGAGGGCATCGGCGCAGTACTCCGGCCGAAGAGCGGGTTCGATCGATGGGCTTTGCATAGCGCCTCGGGCTTCTTACTGCGGCTGCCCGCTGCCTGCGTCGGCGCGGACTCGCAGGGGTGCGACGTGCGGCACGATAATCCAGTGGGGTATGAAGGCTCTCCTGCGCGGAATCGCGTTTCTCGCAATCGCAGCGATCCTCGGCGGATGTAACGATGGGGCGCTACCCCCGGGGGCATCCTATGCCTCTCTCTCGGGGACCGTGCTCGATGCGGCGACGAACCAACCGATCGCCGGCGCAATCGTCACGCTCGATACGGTGCTCACGGTAACGAGCGATGCCGCCGGGCATTTTACCTTTGCGAAAATTCCGACCGGTGATTTTGATTATACGGTGCAGGCGCCGGGTTATGCGACCATGAGTTCCAGCGGAAGCGCGACGCCCGGAAAGCCGAGTGCCATCGTCGTGCGGCTCGCCGCGCAGCAGAAACCTCCTACCCCCGGAACAGCGACGCCCTCTTCGCCACCACACGATCGATCGTCTCGATAACCGCTTCGGCGAGGCGCTCGGAATCGTGGCGCACGTGTTCGGATTCACTCATAACCGCAGCGAGGATCGGTTCGACGCCGAGGGCGCGAATCGCCGATTCGTCGTTCTCGACGGGTAACTGCCCCTCAACTGCATAGAGATCGAGGAGGCGACGCGGCCGTTGAGCGTTGACCAGCGCATATTCGCAGATCTTTGCGCCGCCATATTTCTGCAGCGCGGCAACGTGTTGCGATGCGCTCATCGCTCCGGTCTCACCGGGCTGCGTCATGACGTTGCAGACGTAGATTTTGACGGCGTGCGCCGCGGCGATCTCCGAGGCGATGCGATCGACGAGTAAATTCGGGAGGATCGACGTGAACAGCGAGCCGGGCCCGAAGACAATCGCGTCGGCGTCGCGGATCGCTTCCACGACTTCATCGAGCGGTTTGACGTCAGCTGGATCGAGAAAGAGGCGGGCGATCGGGCGCGGACTTTTCCCGACCTCGGATTCGCCGCGGAGGATCGTCCCGTCGTCGAGTTCGGCGCAGAGCGTCGCAAAGCGTAGCGTCGAGGGAAGGACGCGCCCGACGACGCTCAGGACGCGGCTCGATTCCTTGATCGCGCTGTCGAAGTCTCCCGTTATTCCCGTCATCGCAGCGATGAAAAGATTGCCGAATGAATGCCCTTCGAGGCCCTCGCCGTCGGAGAATCGATAGCGGAAAAGATCGGTCACCAATGCTTCATCGTCGGCGAGCGCGACGAGGCAGTTGCGAATATCTCCCGGAGGGAGCACGCCGAG
>DAHUYY010000154.1 GCA_027306845.1 Vulcanimicrobiota bacterium
CCGAATTGCCCGAAGCGATCGTCAATCTCGGATATATTCGCGACGAACGTGGAGATTGGCGCGGCGCGATTCGCCGATACGTGCAAGCACTCGCGGTCGGCCCGTTCTGGCGCGACGCCTACCTCAATCTCGGTATCGACTACGAGCGCCATCACCTCTACGCGCTCGCCGAGAGCGTGCTACTCAAAGGAATCGCTGCGGTTCCCTACGACGGTGCGATGCATGTGGTGCTCGGACAGACCTATGCAGATCAAGGAAAGACGACGCTCGCGCTCGCGCAATATGCATTTGCAACGCATGCGCTCGACGCTCACGTGCGCAACGTTGCGAAACGTTTGATCGCGGCGCTCACCCCGGCAAGCCCGCAGCCGCCGCACGAGCGCTGACTGTTTTTTAGCCTGCTGCTATCGACGCCGCTTTGCAATCGCGTCGATTTCGACGCGCGCGCCGCGAGGTAGCGCTGCGACCGCTACGGTCGAACGGGCCGGTTTTGAAGAACCGAAAAGTCGTTCGTATTCGGCATTGACAGCTGCGAAATCGTTGATGTCGATAAGGTAGATCGTCGTCTTAACGACCTCTTCGGCCGAAAAATTTGCTGCCGTCAGCACCGCCTGAAGATTCGCGAGCACTTGTCGCGCTTGCGTTGTGGCATCGCTACCGACGATCTCGCCGCTCGCCGGATCGAGCGGAATCTGCCCGCTGCAGAAGAGCTCGTCTCCGGCGAGAATCGCTTGGCTGTACGGGCCGATCGGCGCGGGAGCGTGATTGCTGTGAACGATCTCGCTCACTATGCGTTCGCCGCCTCCAGCGTCATCGTGCCTTTGTAATTCATCGGCGGCTCTTCGACGCCGAAGTTGGTCGCGATCAACGCGCCGACGCGTGCCAACTCCTCCGCCGCGAGCGGCGGGGCATCGGAGGCGGCGGCGAATTCGCGGAGCTGTTCGTGATTGTAGATATTCGGCAACACCGTCATAACGCGCGGTTCGGCGAGCAGCCACGCGATCGAGGCTTGTGCGAGCGTCCGATCGGGGCGCTCGAGGAAGCGGAGCGTATCGATTTTCTTGATGCCGTTGAGCAGCCACGACCGGGGGCGATGGCGGCGGTGATCGCCTTCCGGGAAGACGGTCTCTTCGGTATAATGCCCTTCCAGTAGACCGCTGGAATGCGGCACGCGAATCATATATCCCGTCGGGCTATCGACGTCGTTCGCTGCTGCGATCTGTCGATCGCCGGGAAAAGTTTCGAGAATATTCCAGATGATCTGCAGGCTCGCGACGCCGCGATGCGCGGCCTCGATTCCCTCGTAGAGCCAACCGATCGCCGGGCCGAGTGCGATGCCGTAATGTCGGATCTTGCCTTCGGTGCGGAGCTGTTCCATCAATTCATAGAGCGATCCATCGCGTACGTGCTCTAAACGCGCGTTATGCAACTGGTAGATATCGATGTAGTCGGTCTTGAGCCGGCGCAGCGATTGTTCCAGCGCGCGCCGCACGAACGCGGGCGAGGTGTTTTGCGGCAACTCTCGTTCGCCGCGGTTCGACGGGTCGGCGTTCTCGAACTCGTAACCGAATTTCGTAGCGATAACGATCGTTTCGCGCCGTCCCGCAAACGCGCGAGCAAGCTGTTCCTCGCTGCGCCCGTTCCCATAGACGTCGGCGGCGTCGAACAGGGTGATACCCAGGTCGAAAGCCTCGCGTAGAAGCGCGTCGGCCTCGTCCTCGCTCTTGATGCCCCACCAGGTGGTTCCGGTCGTCCAGAGCCCGAAGCCGACCTCACTGACGCGCAGTTCGGTTTGCGGGTACGTACGGTATTTCATTTCCTCTCCTCCAAAGCGGGCATTGGGCGGGTCAAGCGCCAACTCCCGCAATTGTGAATGGGGAGCAGCGCATCGAAGAAGACTTTGCGCGGGTCGGCCGTTGGGTCGCTCGGTACTTTCATCACCCCGAAGAGTTTCGCGTCTTTCCGGAGGTACGTCCGGGGGAGATGCTCGCGCGCCTGCCCGACCGAGCGCCGGAAGAGCCGGAGGCCTTCGACGAGATCATCCGAGATTTCGAACGGATCGTCGTTCCGGCGACAACGCACTGGAACCATCCGCGTTTCTTTGCATACTTCGCGACAAGCGCCGACCCGGTTGCGGTGATGGCGGAGGCGCTCGCCGCCACGCTCGACGTGAAGGCGATGCTCTGGCGTACTTCACCCGCGGCGACCGAACTCGAAACGGCGATGATGATTTGGCTGCGTCGTTTACTCGGGCTGCCCGAACAATTTACCGGCGCGATCTACGACACCGCATCGGTCGCCGGATTTACGGCGCTCGCCGCAGCGCGCGAGGCGCTCGGCCTCGATATTCGCCGACGTGGTGCGACGGGTCGCGATCTTCCGACGCTGCGCATCTACGCAACCGAGCACACGCATTCGCACGTCGCCAAGGCGGCGATCGCATTGGGAATCGGGCATGCGAACGTCGTCGAGGTGCCATGTGACGAACGCTTTCGCATGCGACCCGAGGCGCTGGAAGGTGCGATTCGGCACGACCTGCGGAGCGGCATGAAACCGATGGCGATCGTTGCGACCGTTGGAACGACATCGACCACCTCGGTCGACCCTGTTCCCGGTATCGCCGCGATCGCGCAATCCCATAAAATTTGGCTTCATGTCGATGCGGCGTATGCCGGAGCCGCCGGAATGCTGCCCGAATACGAATGGTTGATGGAGGGCTGCGACCAGGCCGATTCGCTCGTGCTCAATCCGCACAAATGGCTCTTCGTGCCGATGGACTGTTCGGTGCTCTTCGTGCGCGATTTCGACCAACTGCGGCGCACGTTCTCGCTCGTGCCCGAATATCTACAAGCAGGCGATGACGGTGTTACGAACTATATGGATTATGGAATCCAATTAGGGCGTCGGTTCCGAGCGCTGAAACTATGGTTTGTTTTTCGCGCTCTTGGAGCGCGACGTATGCGCGAGACGCTACGCGGGCACGTGGCGATGGCGGCGGCGTTCGCTACGTGGGTCGCGGCGGAACCGGGCTGGGAGGTGATGGCGCCGCACCCGCTCTCGGTGGTCTGTTTTCGGCACGTGCCGAAAGGGATGGAGAGCGAGCGGCTCAACGCACATAATGCGGACTTGCTCGCGGCAGTGAACGCAACCGGCGAAATTTTTCTCTCGCACACCGTTTTAAACGGGAGCTACGTGCTTCGTCTCGCAATCGGAAACCAACGCAGCACGCTCGAAGATGTCGAGGCAGCGTGGCATGTTTTGCGTCGGTGCGCGGATTCGTTGGGGGCGATGACGCGATGAAAATATTACTGATCGAAGATAGTCAGACCGACGCCGCGTTGATACAACGCTATCTACGCGACGACCGAAACCCGCATGAAGTACGCTTGGTGCGCCGCTTCGCCGATTTTTCCGCGGCCCTACGAGCGAATAATTGGGATATCGTCCTGCTCGATATGACGCTTCCGGACGGCGAAGGGCTCGATCTCTACCGGCGCGCGCGTGAGATCGCCCCCGCATTGCCGATCGTTATTCTCAGCGCGCGAGCGGATGAAGAGCTCGCCCTTGCTGCCGTTGCAGCCGGAGCGCAAGATTATCTGCTGAAAGGCCACGTCGACGATGTGACGTTGAAACGCGCGCTTCGCTATGCCGTCGAACGAAATCGCATGCAACGGCGCTTGGAGAACGGTCTCGCCGAGCTCGAACACCAACGAGCGAACGTCATTCGTCTAAATGCGCAAAAAAATGAATTAATTGCAACGCTCGCTCACGATATTCGCGGACCATTGACGGCGATCGTCGGCTTCGGGGAGATGCTTGCCGAAGGAGATCTGGAGCGCGAAGAATCGATGAAGGCCGCCGAAACGATCGTTCGAAACGGCCAACGCTTGGCGACACTGAGCGATGACGTCGTCGCCCTCGCGCGGATTGAATTGGGCGAACTCGAGCTGGATATCGAACAATTTGATTTCGCCGCTCTGGTCGTTGAAGAGGCGGAAGGTCGGCTCTCGCAACGGGAGATTCGCTTTATTTGCGATGCCGACGATACGATGATTCTCGGTGATAAGCGCCGGTTGCGCCAGTCAATCGATAATCTGCTCGGTAACGCCGTAAAATATTCTCCGAAGGATTCGCCGATCGTTGTGACGTTGCACGGCAACGCGCATTCGTTAACGTTGGACGTGAGCGATCGAGGCATCGGTATTCCTGGAGACGAGTTAGCGAAGGTGTTCGAACGATTCGCGCGTGGGCGCAACGCGCGGAGGGCGAAAATCGCCGGCACGGGGCTCGGGTTGTTTTTAGTGCGCACCTTCGTCGAGCGACATGGAGGGCGTATCTCCGTAAGCAGCACCCCCGACGTGGGGAGTACGTTTAGCATCGTGTTGCCGAGAAACGGCGCCGGGTTGAACGTGCGCGGCGTCGTGGTCCTCGCGAGCGACCGAAATATGCGCGAGGGTGCCGCATACGAATTGCGAACGCGCGGGATTCGCGTGCGCGACCTTACCGCCGCCGACGAACTCGCGACGATCGATCCGGCTGCGGCCCCGTTTGCGATTTTCGTGGACGCGCGTATCGCGGGCGGCGATCGTCTGCGAGCGCTGCTTCCGCCGAGCATGTCGGCAATTCCAATCGTCGAGATTCCGCCGCATTTTCTCGGCGACGAGCTCGTTGCGGCACTGCTGGAGATCACCGAGGCAAATAACCCGCCGAGCAACGAGCGTCAGTCCGAAGGTGATTCTCAGC
>DAHUYY010000155.1 GCA_027306845.1 Vulcanimicrobiota bacterium
GCTGCCGGTGACGGGGTTGTGCTGTTTGCCGCGCGTCGCGACGATATTTGCGACGTGCGCGGCGATGCGCTCTTCGTCGCCGCCTTCGGCGTCGGAGATCTGCTTGAACGAGGCGGAATCGATGTTGAGCACCTCGACCTCGCAGAGAATTTCGTTCGCGCGCGCGACCGGCGTATTATCGACGCGCAGCGCGCTCTGCGGCATCGCGCCCGCGGGTTCGAGGACGCGGTGCGTGCCGAGGGGATGCAGGGTGTTATCGATGGTGGTCGTCATGGTAAGAGCGAGATGCCTCCGCGTTCGAATGGTGTCGAGAGTACGATCGTCGTGCGCGTGCGCGCCATGCCGGGCATAGTTTTCAAGCGCGTGAGCAGATCGTCGAGGTGATCGGTCGAGCGCGTCATCGCCTTGCAGAGGAATGACTCTTCGCCCGCGACGCTGTGCACTTCGACGATCTCGGGAATCGCACCGAGTGCGTCGGTGAAGGCGGCATAATTACAATCTTGCGTGGTGTAGCAGCTGATGAACGCGACCAAGCCGAGGCCGACGCGCTTGGCATCGAGTTGCGCTGCGTAACGGCGCACGAAACCGCGCCCCTCGAGGCGCTTGACGCGCTCGTGGGCTGCGGGCGCGCTTAACCCGACCAGCGCCCCCAACTCGGCGTAGGTCGAGCGGGCGTTCTCCTGGAGGGCATCGAGGAGGCGGGCGTCGAGTTCGTCGAGCTCACCCTGGGCGATTGAAAGAGATACGGTCATATATGTGGTTTGGCCGAATGTTATTCGGCTCAAGCACTATAACACCGCCGATTCATTCAGCGCAAGGGGTGAGCGACGTCCTCCAGAGCGCGCTGGGCAAGCACCCGCAGCATCCGCTTGCGGTAGAGGAGGCCGGCATTGGCGTTCTCGAGCGGCTTGCCGGCCTTGAAGACCTCCTCGGCCGCGTCGGCGGTCGTCTCCCCGCCGAGGTGGGTGCCGAGCAAAAGCGATCCCGCGGCATCGATCTCCAACGGCGCCGAGCCGACGGCGTTGAGGACGACCCGGGCCTGCGTGCAGAGTCCGTCGGCGTCGGTCGCTATCGCTACGGCGACCCCGACGAGCGGGAAATCGAACGCGTTCCGCAGCCGGAGTTTGCGATAGGTGCTGCGCGTGCCGTTCGCGGGCGCGGGGAGAACGATCTCCGTCAGAATCTCATCGGCGCGTTTGACGTTCGCCCGCGCGCCGTCGTTGTTGTAGAAATCACGCACGGCGACGCTTCGTTCGCCTTGCGGGCCGACGAGCGCGATGCGAGCATTATAGGCCTGCATTACGGGAGCGGTATCCGATGCATTGATCGCCTTGCAGGTGGGGCTATGCACCGCGACGCGGCAGATATCGCCATCGCGCTTGAGACAGTACCCCATCGCCTTACGCCATTCGGCGCTTTGATTGTAGTAATTGCAGCGCGTCTCCAAACAAAGGTTGCCGCCGATGGTGCCCATGTTGCGAATCTCCGGCGTACCGACCATCGCGGCCGCGCGTGCAAGCGCGGGGTAGTGCGATGCCACCGCGGAGTCGCGAGCGATCGCATCGAGCGAACAGAGCGCGCCGATGCGGAGGCCGTGCTGCGCGTCGAACGTGATGCGTCGCAACTCTGCAAGCGAGCGCAACCCGACGACGAGACGCGGGGCGAAGAGCCCGAGTTTCATGTTGGCATAGAGATCGGTTCCGCCGGCAACGGGCAGAGCGTCGTTGCCGTGGACGGCGAGCAACGCGACCGCGTGTTCGACCGAACGAGCGGGCTGGAAATCAAAGCTGGGGAGACGCAACATGGTGAGCTTCCCTACGCCGATCTCGTCGCGACCGGAGCGCGCAGGCGCAACTTGCCGGTCGTTCCGTCGAGTGCTTGCAACACGCGTTCGGGGGTGATCGGGGTTGCAAAAATGCGCGCCCCGATCGCATCGGCGACCGCATTGGCGATCGCCGGAATGACGGGATTGAGCGGACCTTCGCCGGCCTCTTTCGCGCCGTACGGGCCTTCGAGTTCCTCGGTCTCAATGACGATCGCCTCGATACGCGGTGTATCGAGAATCGTCGGAGTTTTGTAGTCGAGCAAATTCGGAATGCGGTGGAGATCGTTGCGAAACGCCGATTCCTCCATCAACGCTTCGCCCATCCCCATATAAGCGCTGCCCTCGATCTGCCCTTCGACAATCGCAGGGTTCAGCGCGCGTCCGCAATCGTGCGCGAGCACGATACGCTCGACGCGAACCTCACCGGTCTCGAAATCGACTTCTACCTCTGCGACGCAGGCGCTATACGAATATGCAGGCGACGGGCCGACGCCCGAGCCCTTGAAATCACCGTGCAGATCTTCGGGGGGCGTATAGGAGCCGACCCCGGCGAGCGTCCCGAAGCGCGCCTCTGCAGCGCGTGCAGCATCGATGAACGAGAGCGCACGTTCGGGCTCGTCCCGGTCGAAGACGCGTCCGCGTTCGAAGACGCAGCGTTCGGCGGCGATGCCGAGCTCCGCGCCGACGGCGGCGGCGATACGTTCGCGCACGTCGAGCGCGGCGCTGCGTGCCGCATTGCCGGCCATAAACGTGACGCGGCTGGAGTACGAACCGAGATCGACCGGCGTCAGGTCGGTATCGCCGGCGCAGACGCTGACGTCGAGTATGTCGATGCCCAGCGTCTCGGCAACGATCACCGCGAGCATATTTTGCGAACCTTGCCCGCAATCGCTCGTACCGCAAAACACGGTGACGCCACCGCCGCGATCGACTTTTACAATCGCGCCGGAATGGGGCATCGGGTTCCAGTAGATCGGCAGCCCGGCACCGCAGAGATAGGCGCTTGCCGCAAGGCCGATGCCGCGACCGGGAGCAAGCTTTCCGTGCTTTTCGCTATAGTCGGTGCGTTCGGAGACGGCGCTCAACGCTTCGCGCATCCCGCAACTCGTCACGCGAAGGTGATTGATCGTACGCGAATAGGGATCGATAGCGATTGCCGTACGGTAGGCTCCCGCGTCGATGCCGAGTTCCTTCGCAATTTCATCGAGTTGCGATTCGAATGCATAACGCGGTTGTGTCGTTCCGTGGCCCCGTTTGGGGCCGCAGGGAGGTTTATTCGTATAGACGCGGCAGCCGTCGAAGGCATACGCTCCCATCTTATAGGTGACGGGGAGTAACGCTCCGGTATAGTACGTCGTCGCGACTCCGTACGAGCCGTAGGCTCCGCCGTCGAGCCAAGTCTGCAAACGGCATGCGGCGATGCTGCCGTCGCTTTTGATACCGGTCTGAAGATGGATGCGCACCGGATGGCGTCCGCGGTGGGTGTAGAAGACCTCTTCGCGCGATAACGTGAACTTTACCGGGCGCCCGGTCTTCCGTGAAAAATGAGCGGCAGCGAGTTCGTGAGCGACGGGCTCGGTTTTTCCGCCGAAACCTCCGCCGACCGGAGGCGCAATGATGCGGACCCGACTCGCCGGTAGATCGAGCACGGAAGCGGCGACGCGGTGCAAATAATGCGGTGTCTGCGTTGACGACCAGAGCGTGAGCTGTCCATCGGCTCCAAAACTCGCAACCGCCGAATGCTCCTCCAACGCCGCATGCGGATTCCCTTCGAAGAAGTACTCGTCATCAAAAATGCGCTCGGCATCGGCGAAACCGGCATCGAGATCGCCGAACGCCAGGTGTACGTCCTTATGAACGTTGTTGGCCTTGCGCGAGTCGGGATGAATTTTCTCTCCGTTGCCGCCGACCTCGAGCAGCGCCTCATCGATCGACATCACCGACGGAAGAATTTCGTAGCGAACCTCGATGAGCGCTGCGGCCTGCTGCGCGGTGAGTTCGTCTTCGGCGACGACTCCCGCGATCGGCTCGCCGACGTAACGCACCTTATCGATGGCGAAGACCGTTTCGTCTTGCGCCGAAGGCAAAATTCCGTAGCGCACCGGAAGATCGCCGCCGACGGCGATCGCGACGACGCCGGGATGGCGGAGCGCCCGCTCGTAATCGATAGCGATAATGCGCGCGTGTGCGTGCGGGCTGCGCAACAATTTCCCGAAGAGCATCCGCGGCAACGCGATATCGTCGGCGAAGATTGCAGCGCCGGTGACCTTGGCGTAGCCGTCGATGCGTGGAAGCGGCACGCCGACAACGTGCGCCAGGGATGGTGAAGCGCCGTTGCTACCCATTGGCAGCAGCCCGCATGCGCCGGCCGGCGAGGGCGACGGCTTCAACGATTTTGGTATATCCGGTGCATCGGCAGAGATGCCCGGCGAGCGATTCGCGAATCTCGGCTTCGCTCGGCTCGGGATTCTGCTCGAGCAAATGGACGGCGGCGTTGAGGAAGCCTGGAGTACAGTAGCCGCATTGCGCGGCGCCGAGCTCCAGAAAGGCGCGCTGAACCGGGTGCAGCGTGCCGGCGGTCGCAAGGCCCTCAACCGTCTCGATGGGACGATCGATTGCATCGGCGGCGAGCGTTAGACATGAAAGGACGGGAGTTCCATCGACGATGACGGTGCAGGCGCCGCATTGTCCGAGTTCGCAACCGTGTTTCGTGCCGGTCAAACGTAACTCTTCGCGCAGTACCTCAAGCAACGTTGCGCTGGGCGGAAACGCCAACGTCACGTCGCGTCCATTCACATGGAGGGTCGCTAACATTTTCGATGGAGAAGTCGA
>DAHUYY010000156.1 GCA_027306845.1 Vulcanimicrobiota bacterium
CGACGGCATCGTCGTCGCGACGACGCGTCCTGAAACGATGCTCGGCGACGTTGCGATTGCAGTTCACCCTCGCGACGAACGCTATGCCGCGGCGATCGGCACCTCGGTGGTGATGCCGTTGACGGGGCGGGCGATTCCGGTGATCGCCGATGAGGCGGTCGAGCCGCAGTTCGGTACCGGAGCGGTGAAGGTGACTCCCGCTCACGACGCAGTCGATTACGAAATCGGTCGTCGTCACGATCTGCCGATGCCATCGATTTTCGATCTCTCCGCGCGAATCACCGATGCCGAGATCGATGTCGGTGCTTACGTAGGGCTCGAGCGTTCGCTCGCGCGCGAACGTATTTTAGCGGATCTTCGTGCCTCGGGAGCGTTAATCGAAGAGCGACCGCACCGCATGGCGATCGCGCGCAGCGAGCGCAGCGGGGAGATCGTCGAACCGATGCTCTCCCTGCAATGGTTCGTTCGGATGGAGCCGCTCGCAAAGCCGGCGCTCGCCGCGTATCGCGAAGGGCGGCTCCGCTTCGTTCCGGAGCGCTACGGGCGCACCTACGAGCAGTGGCTCGAACAAATTCGCGATTGGAATATCTCCCGACAGGTCTGGTGGGGGCATCGGCTACCGGTGTGGTATACGCCCGACGGCGCGATCGTCGTCGCGCACGACGAAGAAGAAGCGCGCGATATCGCGCGTCGCGAGCACGGCGATGCCCCGTTAACGCGCGATCCCGATACGCTCGACACCTGGTTCAGCAGCGCTCTTTGGCCGTTCTCGATCTTGGGGTGGCCCGCGCAGACGGCCGAGTTGGCACACTGGTATCCGACCAGCGTCCTCGTTACCGGCGGCGAGATCATCTTTTTATGGGTCGCGCGTATGGTGATGATGGGGCTCCATCTGCTCGACCGCCTTCCCTTCCCAACCGTCTTCGTGACGCCGCTGGTCTTCGATGCGCAAGGCCGCAAGATGAGTAAATCGCTCGGGAACGCCATCGATCCGATGGATTTAGTCGAGAAGTACGGAGCCGATGCGTTTCGCGTCGGTATTCTGCGGCAGATGCGCTTAGAGGGCCAGGAGATTCGCTTCCAGGAATCGCGTTGCGAGGAAGCGCGAAACTTCAATAATAAAATTTGGAATGCGCTCCGCTACGCACGCGCGCTGCCGGAAGGCTTGCCGGGGGCGATGCAGCTTCCACCGCCCGCGCAGCGGACGCTCGCCGATCGTTGGATCGTCGCCCGCCTGCGCGCGACCATCGAGAGAACGAGCGCTCTTTTCGACGGATTTGATTTCGGGAATGCAGTCGAAACGCTCTGGCGCTTTCTCTGGTACGAACTCTGCGATTGGTATATCGAAGCGACGAAGATGGCCGACGCGCGGGCAACGCGCGCTTCCGTGCTTTCCTACGTCCTCAACGCATCGATGCGTCTGTTGCACCCGATCGCGCCGTTTATTACCGAGGAAGTCTGGCAAGCGCTACCGCACGATGGCGAGAGCATCGTCACGGCTGCCTGGCCCGACCCCTTCGAGTGCGCCGAGGATGCCGAGGCGATCGCACAATTCGAAGCGTTGCAGCGTTGTATCGAGCGGCTTCGCAACGACCGGGTTACCTACGGCTTACCGCCGCGCGGGGGCATGGAGGTCAACGTGCCGCGCGATCTACCCGAAGCCCTGCGCGCGCTCGTCCTCCACTTCGGAGCGGCGACCGAAATCGCGAGCGCCGAGGAAGCGGGCGATGCCGTCGCAGCGCTCGACGCGGTACGCGTTGAAGCGCCGCGCGAATTGATGAGAGAGCGCTATCGGCGCGAGGTGGCGCGTCTTACCGCCGAGGTCGAGCGTTCGGAGAAGAAGCTGGGGAACGAGGCCTTCGTGGCGCGCGCCGCCGCCGAGGTCGTCAACGCCGAACGAGCGAAACTCGACGGATATCGAAGCGATCTGCAGCGCGCGCGAGATGCGCTCGCGGCAATGGAGGCAGGCTTATGAGTGCACGCACCCGACGGCTCATCGGGGCCGAGGAGATCGAGCGTATTATCGCGCGGCTCGCCCACGAGATTCTGGAGCCGGAGGACGCGCGCAAGGGGATCGAGCTGTTCGGCATTCGTCGGGGCGGCGAAGCGCTCGCGCAACGCCTTGCCGCGCATATCGAACGGATCGACGGCGTCGCTCCGACGCTCGGCTACCTCAACGTGAACCTCTATCGCGACGATAACGTCGTCCACGCCCTTCCGGAATCGCAGATCCCCGATGCCGTCGACGGGCGCTCGATCGTCATTGTCGACGACGTGCTTTTTACGGGGCGAACGGTGCGCAGCGCTCTCGATGCGCTCATCGATCTCGGTCGTCCGTCGGCGATACGGCTCTGCGTCTTAGTCGACCGCGGCCTGCGCGAGTTGCCCGTGCAAGGCGATTACGTTGGGCGGTGCATTCCCACCAGTCGTCGCGAGCGAGTGGTCGTCACGCTTTCTCCGACGCCCGCGCCGACCGACGAGGTCCTGTTGCTTGACCCCGACGCGTAGCCTCCTCGATATCGACGACCTCAGCAACGATGAGATCGATTCCGTTTTCGCGCTCGCGCGCGAGTTTGCGCAGCGCCCCGCACCGCGATCGCTCGACGGAATGTTCTGTGCGAATCTCTTCTTCGAACAGAGTACGAGAACGCACGTGTCGTTCCAGTGCGCGCAGATGCGGCTGGGCGCGAACGTCATCAACCTCTCACCCGCTCAACTGAGCCTGGCTACCAAGGGCGAACGGCTCGACGACACTGCAGTGACGCTGCGCGCGCTGGGCGTCGATATACTCGTTGCGCGCCATCCGCTCGCCGGAGCGGTTGCCGAGCTCGGCGCTGCGTTCGATGGGTGCACCATCAACGCCGGCGACGGAACCAACGCGCATCCAACGCAAGCGTTGCTCGACACATTCACGCTGCGCGACCTCCTCGGGGAACTGCGCGGCCGCGCCATTGCCTTCGTCGGCGATATCCGGCACAGTCGGGTCGCTCACTCATCGATGCGGCTTCTCCACCGTTACGGCGCGCGCGTGCTTGCTATCGGGCCGGAGTGCTTTCTCGATCGTGGCGATATTCCCACCGAGGTGGAGCTCGCGCGAGATTTCGACGCCGTGCTGCCGACGATCGATGCGCTGGTGATGTTGCGCGTGCAGCGCGAGCGATTCGAGAAGATGCCGATCGATGATGCAGCATATATCTCCGCCTACCAACTCGATCTCGAACGTTTGGCTCTCCTCGGTGCCCGCGCGCCGATCCTCCACCCCGGGCCCTACAATCGCGGGGTAGAGATCGTCGACGCGGTGACGCTCGACGCGCGCTGGCGATATCGGGAGCAGGTGCGTAACGGCGTCCTGGTTCGTACGGCGCTCTTGCACCGTCTCGTGCACGGCTGGTAGAGCGTGCTCGTACGAGGCGGCCGTATCGTCGATCCACGGCATCGTGTCGATGCGTTGCGCGATATTCGCTTGCAGGGCGATCGAATCGCGGAGATCGGCGAACACTTGCGTTTGCATCCCGGCGAGGAGATCGTCGAGGCCGCCGGGTGGGTGGTCGCACCGGGATTTATCGACGCGCACGTGCACTTACGGGAACCGGGATTCGAAGCGAAGGAGACGCTCGCTACGGGAACCGCTGCTGCCGTACGCGGCGGATTCACCGCCCTCTGTGCGATGCCTAATACCGAACCCGCGCTCGACACCGCCGAGGTTTTAGCGCGCGTCTCGTTTCCGCAAGCGAGCCCCGAGCGTGGAATCCACGCCCGTATCTATCCGATCGGCGCGATGACGCGCGCGCGTGCAGGGCACGAGTTGCTCGATTACGCATCGCTCCTTGCAGCCGGGGCGGTGGCATTCTCCGATGACGGCAGTACGGTCGCCGACGCGCGGGTGATGCGTGAGGTGCTCGGCGCACTCGCCGCGCTCGATCGCGTTGCCATCGCGCACGCCGAAGATGCGGGGATAAAAGCCGACGGCGTCATGAACGACGGCATCGTTTCGCGCCGACTCGGGCTTCCCGGGAGCCCGGCGTCGGCCGAAGAGAGTATCGTGGCGCGCGATATCGTGCTCGCGCTTGAAACGCACGCGCGCCTGCACGTTGCCCACGTTTCGACATCGCGTAGTTTGGAGCTCGTTGCGTGGGCTCGCGAACGCGGCGGTCGCGTGACCTGCGAGGTGACGCCGCACCACCTTCTCCTTACCGATGAAGCGGTCGAGGAGTCGGGAGCGGGAGCGAAGGTGAATCCGCCGCTTCGAACCGCCGCCGATGCACGCGCTTTGCGCGATGCAGTTCGGCGCGGTGCGGTGGAGTTTTTTGCCAGCGATCACGCACCGCATACCGACGAAGAGAAACGCGGCGATATCGCGCATGCCGCCGTCGGTTTTAGTGGGCGGCGCTCGATTTCGTAGCGCTCTGCAGCACGCGGCCGGCCGAGATTCTCGGGCTTCCCGGCGGTACGCTCGAAGTTGGAGCGCCTGCGGATCTCACGATGTATTCCGAGCGCCCGTGGCGCGTCGAGAGCGCGCGTTTTGCATCGAAGGGACACGCGACGCCGTTCGAGGGTTGGGAATTGCCGCGGCGCATCGAGGCGACCGTGGTCGGCGGACGGCTCGCCTATATGGCCGCGCCGAGCGGCTC
>DAHUYY010000157.1 GCA_027306845.1 Vulcanimicrobiota bacterium
AGTTCTGCTTCGGCCATTGCGAGAGAATCATCCGCGTTCCCGACGGGGCGATATATTCGATGCCGACACCGCGGTTCGCCGGGGTATCGGGGCCGCCGAGAGCGGGTAGCGCCGCATAGGCGAGCGGATTCGGAACGGGGACGAAGGGGCGCAGATCGACGTTGCGCTGCAATTTCGCGAGCGACATAATCGTCCCGCGTTCGTCGAGCAGTAACGGCGGCCCGCTCGGCGTCGCATTCGGCGATGGCTCGTGCCGGCCCGAGCACCCGGCAGCGGCGACGGCAATCGCCAGACCGAGCGATACGGGCAGTAAACGGCGGAGCAAAGAGTTCACGCGCGCGCCTTCAATGGGCGACGACGATGTTCCCGCTGATTCCCTCCAGGTGCACCGCGCCGGTTGTGAAATCGATCGTAATTTTTTGAACTTTTACCGTTGCGGCGCCGGTGTGGAAATAACTGGGGTGCGGCATCGTGAGCGTTTGAATGGAATTGATCCAATTTGCAAAATCGGTGTCGAACGAACGCTTTTGCGGATCGTGCAAGCGAACGATATGCACTTTGCCGATCGCCGTAAAATCAAGCGACTGCGTGTTCACCTCAATATCTTCTGCCGAGAGCTCGGCGTAAGGTTTGCCCTTTCGCATGATGATACCGTGGCGAACGCCTTGAATGTTTCCGTTCATGCCGTCGGGGGAGAGCCGAGCGCGCGCGTAGTCGAAGCTCCACGATTTCGTGGAGATACGATTGCCGCGTACTTTACCGCCTTTGAGGATGATAGGCGCGAGGCCGGGTGGTTCGGGTACCGGGCCGAGCCCGGCGATAATAAATCCGCCGACCAGCCAGATCCCCAATGCGATTCCAATGGCGATGCCGATCTCGCGCTTACCGATGCGTTTACCGCGAAATTTCATCCCGCGTTGTCACCCCGAGTAGGCTGCGAATTGTCACCCCGAGTAGGCTGCGCATTGTCACCCCGAGTAGGCTGCGAATTGTCACCCCGAGTAGGCTGCGAATTGTCACCCCGAGTAGGCTGCGAAGCAGCCGTATCGAGGGGCGTATCGAGGGGCGATCTCTTCTCGCGCCTCGATACGCTGCCTTCGGCAGCTACTCGGCGTGACAGCGTGCGCCTCGATACGCTGCCTTCGGCAGCTACTCGGCGTGACAACGCTGCTCGGCGTGACCACGCTACCCGGCGTGACAACGAAGCAGACCCGCCGGCACCGCAGAGACGCGGGGTGCCGGCGGTTGCGGTCGTTCTTACGGAGCGCTATACCACGCGTCGAGATCGCGTTGGTAATGCGCCAGCGACTGCGGGTTGAGGTAGATCATATGGCCGACGCGATAGTAGCGATAGGTGATATTTCGCTGTAACGACGGTGGGATGCCGAGGTGCTCGAAGGTATAGAGCGCCGCTTCATATGGCGTTGCGAAATCGTAATAACCCATCGCGACGAAGACCTTCATGCTCGGTTCGTTGGTCATCGTAAACGCGATATCGGGGGCGACGTTGGTCGGCTGCATGCCGTTGTGCTTCCAATTCCAACCACCGCTCTTGGCGATAATATTGTACACGCTGCTCCGGTAAGGGATCGGCGGGTTATATTTAAGCGTCACGCGCAGATACTGGTTGACGGCCGCCGTGAATGGATCGTCGATTGCGGCGTCGGTCGGGTCCCACGGAGCCGATGCCTGGTTTCCGTCGAGGGTGGTGGTTTCGTAGCGCGAATCGAGGCGCCCGACGATCTTGCCGTTGTTGCGAAGCAGTTGATTCTCGAAGCGGCCGTACGGGATGCGAAGATTGGCGTTGAGGATATATTGCAGCGAGAGCCCGGTATATTCGTGGATCTTATTGGCGATTGCCATACGTTGCGATTGCGGTAATGCGTCGCCTTGGGCGAGGGCGGTGAGATACGGGCCCATCGTAAAGCGCTCGACGCGAGCGAGAAACGGACGTAGGTGCGCGGGACGGTTGGGCACCGCGTGGTGGTACCACGCCGTTGCCGCCTCGGTCGGGAAGTAGAGGATGAAGCCCCAGTCGCCGCCGCCGACCGCTGCCGGAACGTAACCGAAATTCACGCTCCAATCGAGGGTGAAGTTGAGAATCGAGGATTGAAAGACCACGCCGTTGAGGCCGACACCATCTTGTTGAAGGTCGGCTGCGAGGGCCGCGTCGCGCGTCGTGCCGTAGCTTTCGCCGAAGAGATATTTCGGCGAGTTCCAACGCCCGAATTTACCGATATAGTTCTGCACGAACTGAGCGAACGCGCTCGCATCTTGATCGACCCCGAAGAACATCTTCGGCTTTCCCGCACCGATGATGCGGCCGAAACCGCTATCGGGCATATCGATGAAGACCTCGTCGGTCTTGTCGAGCAAGGTGTACCCGTTGGGTACGATTCGATACGGCGGCGGCCCGGTACGCGTGCCGCTTCCCGAGATCACGCGGACCGGCCCGAAGGAGCCCATATGCAGCCACATCGTCGAGCTGCCGGGCCCGCCGTTATAGAAGAACGTGACCGGTCGGTTGCTCGGTTGCGCGCCGTCCTTCGTGTAGGCGACGTAGAAAACGCGCGCCGTCGGTTGATTTGCTTGGTTATGCAGCGTAATCGTGCCGGCGCGCGCGGTGTAATGAACCGTCTCTCCGTGGACGACCACGCTTCCGTGAGTAACCGAATCGGGGAAGCGCGCCGGGATATGCATCGGCGGCTTTTTCGGCGGTGCTTTCGCCGGGGCAGCAAGCCCGGCGACTGGGAGCGAGACCGCAAGCGCAATGGCGCCCGCAAGCAAGCGAGTACTTCTCAAGATATTCCTCCTACAACCTCGTGCGTCGGGCTATGCAACCGACTGGATTTTTGGATCGCTGCGGTAGAATTCATCGATTGCCCCGGCATAGCGAGATTCGACAACGCGGCGTTTCACCTTCATCGACGGGGAGAGCTCGCCCGATTCAATGCTGAACTCGCGCGGAATAACGACCGCGCGCCGAATCTGTTCGAAGCTACCCAAATCGGCGGTGCGCTTGCGTACCTCGGCGGCATAAAACGCTTGGACGTCGGCGCGTTTTGCGAGCTCGTCAACCGAGGCGCCGGTGGGAAGCGGTAATTCGGCGCGGAGGTTCTCCCAGTTGGGGCAAACGAGCGCGCCCGGATAGGGGCGGCCGTCGCCGAAGACCATCGCTTGGGCCACGAACATCGAGCGTTTGATCGCGCTTTCGACGCGCGCCGGCGCCACGAATTTTCCGGTCGCGGTTTTGAAAACTTCCTTTTTGCGATCGGTGATGGTGAGGTAACCGTTCTCGTCGACCTCGCCGATATCGCCGGTGTGAAACCATCCGCCCGAAAGCACCGCTTGCGTAGCCTCGGTTTCACGATAGTAACCGAGCATAACGTGCCGCCCGCGGGTAAGAATCTCACCGTCGGCGGCGATGCTCACCTCGACCCCGGGAATGACGGCGCCGACGCTTCCGTATTTGTTTTTCTCCGGGTAATTCACGGTGACGACCGGGGAGGTCTCGGTGAGGCCGTAGCCTTGCATGATCGGCATGCCGAGCCCTAAGTAGGTCATCGCGACGTCGACATGCAGCGCCGCGCTGCCGCTGCTGAAGAACTTCATCGCATCGAGGCCGAGGTGTGCGCGCACTTTATCGAGCACCAATCGCTTGGCAACCGCGTATTGCGCGGAGAGCAGCGGATTGGAACCGCCGAAGGTTTTCGCGCGCGCCCAATGCCGAGCGGTGCGCAGCGCCCACGGCACCAAGCGTGCTTGAAGCCCGCCGGCGCGCAACGCATTGCCGTTGATGCCGGCGAGAACGCGGTCGAAAATTCGCGGTACGCAGGTCATGTAATTCGGCCGCGCATAGAGGAGATCGGGAATGAGATCGTTCGCGTCGTGGCAGATAAAATAGGTCGGTTTCGCAAGAAAATAGATGAACATCATCGTCTGTTCGTAGATGTGCGAAAACGGCAGCACCGAGAGCACGCGATCTTGCGGCGTTAGGACGGCAAAAGCCACGGAGATTGAGGATTTTGCATCGAACGCGATATTGTCGTGCGAGAGCATCACGCCCTTGGGGTTGCCGGTCGTGCCGCTCGTATAAATGAGAATCGCCAGGTCGTCAGCGGTGATCGAGGCATAATAGGAGGTCGGCAACGACGGGTCGGCAGCGCGTGCGCGCGCGCCCTCGCTTTCGAAGGCGGCGAGCGCGAAGGGGCCGTGTGATTCGAAAACGATCGCGCGCGGCAGGACGGGAATCGCCGTTCCGAGCGTTTGCAACGTCGCTTCGGAATCGATGAAGAGGAGCTTCGCTTCGGAGTGCTTGAGAATATAGGCGGTAATATCGCCGGCTTGCGTGGGATAGATCGGAACGACGATACATCCGCTCATAAGGATGCCGAAGCTCGTTGCGATCCAGTCGACGGAATTGTGCCCGATGAGGGCAACGCGGTCGCCGCCTTGCAGGCCGGCTGCGCGAATCGCACACGCAATATTTTTCGCTCGTTCGAGCAACTCGGTACTCGATACATCGACCCATGCATCGCCGCG
>DAHUYY010000158.1 GCA_027306845.1 Vulcanimicrobiota bacterium
CTCGGCGAGCCGCGCGTCGGAGGGCTAGGTGTCTATCTCATACGTGCGCTCATGGACGAAGTTGAGTATCGCGTTGAAGCCGAGAGCGGTACCGTCCTGACGATGTTTAAGCGGCTTGGCAATAGCGCGCGATAAGGGAATGCTCGAAGGATCCGGGCGGGCGGCCGGAGCCATCGATGCGTTCCGGTAGATCTCGATGAGCGAGGGAGAATCGGCGGAGGCGCTGCTCGCGCGTTTTCTGGCGCTCAAACAGGCCGGCGATGACGACGGCGTAGCTGCGGAGCGCTCGCAAGTGCGCTCGCAACTCGTCGAGCGTCATTTGGGGCTCGTCCGCTTTCTCGCCAAGCGCTTCGTCGATCGCGGCGAGCCCTACGAAGATCTACTGCAGATCGCCACGCTCGGGCTTATCAACGCGATCGATCGCTATCAACCGGCGTTCGGCACGCAGTTCGCTACCTTCGCGACGCCGACGATCCTCGGCGAGTTGAAGCGCTATTTTCGCGATAAGCGCTGGTCGGTGCACGTGCCGCGCCGACTGAAGGAGCTCGCGCTGGCGATCGGCTCGGCGACCGACCGGCTCACCGGCGATCTCGGAAGAACGCCGACTCCGGCGGAGATCGCGCAACACCTCGGGGTGGAGATCGAGGCCGTGCTCGAGGCGATGGAGGCCGGGGGGGCGCTCTCGCCGCTCTCGCTCGACGCCGACCTGGAGAGCGAGGAGGGCACCCGGCGGCTCGCCCCGAGTATCGGGGTTCCCGACGGCGACCTCGAGCTGGTTCCGGAGCGCGCGGAGATCGCCCAAGCGCTCGATCGGCTCCCGGGGCGCGAGCGGATCGTGCTGCGTCTCCGCTTTTTCGAGGGGCAGACCCAGCGCGAGGTCGGCGAGCGGCTCGGGACCTCGCAGATGCAGATATCGCGGATCGAGCAACGGGCGCTGGCTCGCTTGCGGCACGTGCTGGCACCACCGTCGTAGCGCAACGCGCGGCACTCTGCTACCATACGGGGTGCCTATGCCGATGACGAGCCAAGAACTCCGCCAAGCGTGGATCGATTTCTTTGTTGCCCGAGGGCACAAACACGTTCCATCGGCGAGTTTGATCCCCGACGAGATGTCCACGACGCTCTTTACCATCGCGGGAATGGAGCAATTCGTGCCGGCTTTTCTCGGCGAACAGCCCGCGCCCGCTCCGCGCGTCGTTACCGTGCAGCGCTGCTTGCGCGTCGCCGGGGCGAAGAGCGATATCGAGAACGTCGGGCGCACCGGGCGGCACGGCACCTTTCTCGAGATGCTCGGCAATTTTAGTTTCGGAGATTACTACAAACCGCAAGCGATCGCTTGGGCGTGGGAGTTCGTCACCCGTGTGATGCGCCTCGATCCCGAACGGCTCTACGTCACGGTGCATACCGAGGACGACGAAGCGGCGCACATTTGGGAGAGCGAGATCGGGCTCGACGCGGCGCGTATCAGTCGCTTCGATGACGATAACTTCTGGACGATGGGCCCGACCGGCCCGTGCGGCCCTTCGACTGAGATTTTCTACGATATCGGAGAAGCGTATGCAAGCGGCCCCGAGGACGTCGGCCCGAACCTCGGCAATCGCTACGTGGAGATCTGGAACGTCGTCTTCCAGCAATTCAATCGTTCCGCCGATGGAACGCTTTCGGAGTTGCCGCGGAAATCGATCGACACCGGTGCCGGGCTCGAGCGAATGCTCGCCGTCGTCAACGGTAAAGCGTCGATGTACGAAACGGATCTCTTTCTCGATCTCGTTGCGGCGCAACCCCAGCCGAAGGCAAGCTCGCTTCCGCCTGCAGAGCAACGCGTGCGGCAGAATATCATCGCCGACCACGCACGCGCGGTAACGTTTCTCATTAACGACGGAATCTATCCGTCGAACAGCGATCGCGGATACGTGCTGCGCTTCTTGATTCGCCGCGCGATTCGCCAGGGGCGCCTACTCGGATATCCCGACGGATTTCTTGCCGGCCTCGTGCCGGCGGTCGTCGATTCGCTCGCCGGCGGCTACCCGGAACTACGGCAGAATACGCCGCGCATCGTGGGGGCGCTCGAACGCGAAGAGCAGACCTTCAACCGCACGCTCGAACGCGGATTGGCCGTCCTCGACCGCATGATCGAAGAAGCAAATGAAAATTGCACGCGCCTCATTTCGGGCGAGGATGCATTTACGTTGCACGATACACACGGCTTTCCCATCGAACTCAGCCGCGAAATAGCCGCAGAGCGCGGCGTCGCAATCGATACGGCGGCATTCGAGAGCGAGATGGAAGCGCAGCGAAATCGCGCGCGAAGCGATGCCGCAGCGAAACGTGCGGTCGTAACGCTCGCGGAGCTCCCGGCGATAAAGTCGACCTTTACCGGTTACGACGGGCTCGAAGGCGCGGGCACGATCGTCGCAATGCTCGACGCCGATCAAAAGGCGACGCAAGAACTCGCCGGCGGCGCGCGCGGACGGATCGTTCTTGATGCCACCTCGTTCTATGCCGAGCGCGGCGGGCAAATAGGAGATCGCGGCGTATTGCTCGGCGAAGACGCGCTCTTCGAAGTCGAAGACACACAGTATTTAGGCGATGCGGTGGTGCATATAGGAATCGTTCGCAGCGGAACGCTACGTGTCGGCGAACGCGTTACCACTGCGGTGCACGATTGGTGGCGGCGCGAAATTCGGCGCCATCATACCTCGGCGCATCTCTTACAACGTGCGTTGCGGGAAGTGCTCGGCGACGATGTCGCCCAAGCCGGTTCGTGGGTTGGGATCGACCGGATGCGTTTCGATTTTCGCTGGTCGGCAGGAGCGCTCTCGCCCGAACAGCGCCGCGAGGTAGCGCATCGAGTCAACGGGATGATTCGCGACGATTCGCCGTTGCAAACCCGCGAGTTGCCGCTCGACGAAGCGAAGCAGACCGGAGCCGTTTGGATGTTCGGTGAAAAATACGGCGAGCGCGTGCGCGTGGTGCAAGCCGGGCCGTCGATTGAATTTTGCGGCGGCACCCACGCCCACTCCACGGGCGAACTCGGCCTCTTCGTTATCCTCAACGAATCTTCGATCGGCAGCGGCGTGCGCCGGATCGAGAGTTGCGTCTCGGAGTCCGCCGAGCAATTCGTAACGAAACAACAAGAAATGGTTGCCGAGATATCCGGAGCGTTGGCCACCAATCCCGACGATCTCGGCGAGCGCATCGCGCGCCTTCAACGCGAAGTACGCGATCTTCAAGGATCGCTTGGACAGCTGAGCGCAAGAATTGCAGGCGCCGACGCGGCTCGCTATTGCGACGCCGCCGAGGGCGAGGGTGCGCGGCGTTTCGTCGGCGCGGTCGTTCCCGAAGCGAATGCCGAGGCGCTCCGTCACTTGCAAGCGGCGATCCGTTCGCGAATGCCGCATGGAACGATTGCGCTGGTTGGTACCGACGGTGAGAGCGCAAGCCTCTTGGTGAGTGCCGCCGATGACGCCGTTGCCGCAGGCATTCACAGCGGTAACCTCGTGAAGTTGGCCGCTCCCGTGCTCGGCGGTAAGGGCGGAGGGCAGGCAGCGCACGCGCAGGGCGGCGGCAAAAACGTTTCCGGCGCCCAGGCGGCACTCGCGGCGATACGCGCTGCCGTGCTCGGCGCGCCATGATCGGGCGCCGCGCGAGCCTCGCGCTTGCCTGTGCGGGCGTTCTCTTGCTCGCCCTGGCCGGGGCTCCAAAACGACAAGATTCGCAAGTCGTTCTCGACGAGTACGTGCGCGCGATGGGTTCGTTAGCGATGCCGACGGCATCGATCTGCAATTATTCGATCTCGCAGGCCGGGCCGGTACAGATCGAACAGCAACACCTCCTCTACCGTCAGGGCGACCTCGTTCGCGATACGCTCCTCTCGTCGCAGGGGATTCCGTTACACGCAAAATCGATCGTCATCGCCCATCGCGCCGATCGCTATGCGATCGACCGGCTCGCTCCCACGCTCCACGATTACGAAGTGCTCTTTCTCTCGGCGCATAAAGTCGGAGCCAATTTCGAATATCGCTATCAAGCGACCGCGCTTGCGCCCGCATCGCGCTTCTCCATCACCGGCTTTACGATTGCGAGCGGACGTTTTCTCCCAAGTGCGATTGCGTTCACGTCATCGGGCGATGGCGCAGATGGGCATGGCGCGATACTCTACCACGCCGCCGGTCGCTATTGGGTGCCCTACGAAGTCTACGTGACCGGAAGTATCCACGGAAAGCCGGCAAACGAACGCATTACATGGAGCAACTGTCGCTTCCCGCATTCGTTGCCCGAGACGACTTTCCGCGTGCCGCGGCCGCTTCCGAGTGCAACGCTTCCTCCTATTTAACCGCGTCGCGGTGCCGCGCAGCGTTCTCGTCGGCGTCGCAGCTTTTTTTGTCGCGTGGATCTTCTCGCACGGGCGCTCGACGCCGTATAACAATTACGTACTCCTCGCCGATGCTTTCTTGCACGGCCGGCTGGCTATCGACTGGCCCGGTGCGTACATCGATGCGCTCGCCTACAACGGCGCTCAT
>DAHUYY010000159.1 GCA_027306845.1 Vulcanimicrobiota bacterium
TGAATCGTTATCGCGGCGGTCGCACTCGCGTTCGGGCTCCACGTGATGGGCCCGCCGAGCGTGTACGTCCCGGGCGAGGTGATGCAGATTCCCGAGCTTGGAATCGACGAGATCGTGTTTCCCTGCTGCACCTGTCCGCACGAAACGCTCAGGTAGCGCCGATGGAGCGCTTCAAGCGCCGGCGCGACGTCGAACGTATCGAGCAACCACTGCTTGTCGAGGTGCCGCAGCGCCGGGTGCGTGAGGACGGCATCTAATCCGTAGCGCCCGGCGCTCGTCGTCGGAAGCGGAACGCAGAGCCCGGTAAGCGGCGTCGGCGTGGCAATCGGGCTCGGCATCGAGCCTCCGCCTCCACCGCCGCACGCAGCGAGTGCGCCGGTTGCAAGAACGCCTTGGATCAATCGTGCCCGGGAAATCCATCCCACCCGCTGCGTCATCGAGACCTCCAGTGACCGCGCACCCGATCCGCCGGGGAAGCGTGCGGGGGCCCGTTCTCTTTCCACGTGCGCCGACCTTCGACGGCAGACGGCCGCAACGTGGGACCCTTGGCCGGCCTCCGTCGTCGGTCTGCACTGCGAGCTGTCGCAGGCGGTGCTATCATCGCCGCGAATTGAGGCGCGCGTTAGGCAGCGAATCGATCTATCGTTGAAGGACCGGCGGCTCGGTTATCTTGGGAGAGTGCCCAATGGCTTATCATTCGGTACAGTGGTATTTTTTCATCGTATGGGCGCTGCTCATTGTAGGCAACCTCGTTGCTTCGTTGACCCGTCCACCCCGTAATTTCATCTTGGCATTTGTTGAATTCGTGCTCACGGCGTTCGTCTTCGTGGTCGTGCTACTGATATGGTATTCCCCCCACGGGAACGGACCCGTTGATGACGGTCCCGAAATCATGACTGCGGTTCTTGCAGTGAGATTGTCCGCAAAGGTCGGCCTCGGGGAAAAAGTTCTTCGCGCGATATGGCCGAACGCGCGCGCGCATTGGCCTGCTACGAAAATAGAGATCGAACAGTTTGAAGATCGCCACGCCGTTCGAGTCGAACTAGCCGAGCGACGCATGGCAGCACGCGAAGAAGTCGCAAAAGCGTTAGGGCTCAATGTCACCGATATCCTGGAAATCGAACAACGCGGCAATCACCGTCGGGGTAATTGGTTCACGCGCTGGAGAGAGCGCTAGCGTCCGCTTTCCAGGCGATAGCGCTCGAAGAAGAGCGCTTCGGCATCGCCGAACGTTGCGCCGCCGAAGCGCGAATAGCCGCACTTTTCGGCGACGCGAATCGAGGCCAGGTTTTGCGTGCTGATGATGCAGACTGTTCGTCCCGCATCGATGTTTTCGTCGCCCCATGCGAGGATCGCGTGCAGCGCTTCGGAGGCGTAGCCTCTGCCCCATACATCGGCGCTCAATGCCCAACCGGCCTCCGGAACCCCCTGCATCGACGCTGCGATCTCGCGTTGAAAATCGGCAAAACCGATTTCGCCGATGAAGCGCGCCGACTGCTTTTCTTCGACGGCCCAGTATCCGTAACCTAAAAACTCCCACAGTCCGACGTAGCCGCGCATCCGCGCCCAGGTTTGCAGGCGCGTCGACGGTGCCCCGATATGCAACGTGACGCGCGGGTCGGCCCACATTGCGAAGCACGCGTCGAGATCCCCCGCTGCGTGCGGGCGCAGCAGCAGGCGCGGGGTTTCGAGGATCGGCGCGCGCTCGAATCGCATCGCTGCGTACCTTACGCCACGGGGCGTGCTCTCCTACGCGCGCACCCCGAGAGGGAACCGTCGCCGACCATCGCAAGTGCCGCCTATGAGTATCTCGGAGTTCTACGGCCGCAGCGACGCCCTCGAGATGGGGCGCGCCGTTCGCGCCGGCGAGGTGACGCCGCGCGAACTGCTCGATGAAGCGATCGCGCGCGCCGAACGGGTGAACCCGCACCTCAACGCGATCGCGGCGCGGCGCTATGAAGATGCGCGCGTCGATGCCGAGCGCAGCGCGCGCGACGGTGCGTTCGCGGGCGTTCCCTTCGTCGCCAAAGATCTCGGGCCGCCGCTCGCCGGGCTGCCGCTGACGATGGGCAGCCGATATTTTGCACGCTACGTTCCAACTGAAGATCACGAATTTTTTCGTCGCGTGAAACGGAGCGGCGCGGTGGTGTTTGCGAAGAGTACCACGCCGGAATTCGGGCTCTCGCCGTATACCGAAACCGCACTCTTCGGTGCGACGCGCAACCCGTGGGATCTCACGCGCACGCCGGGCGGATCGAGCGGCGGCAGCGCCGCGCTCTGTGCCGCGGGCGTGCTGCCGATTGCGCACGGCAACGATATGGGCGGCTCGATCCGCATTCCCGCAAGTTGCACCGGGCTCTTCGGGCTTAAACCGAGCCGCGCGCGCACGCCCGGTGTCGGCGGCGTTATCGGGCACGCGAATATCGATCACGCAATTTCGCGCAGCGTTCGCGATAGTGCGGCGATGCTCGATGCGGTGCGCTCCGACAACGGCGCGCGTTTTCTTCCCGAAGTCGCGCGCGATCCAAAGCCTTTGCGCATCGCGGTGATCCGCGGCCCATTACTCGGGCACGGCTACTCCGCCGATGCCTGCGACGCGCTCGATGCCGCGGCGACGCTCTGCGCATCGCTCGGCCATCACGTCGTCGACGATGAGCCGGCAGGCATCGATTACCCGGCGATGTCGTACGCATTGTTGCTGCTCTTCGCGAGCAACGTCGGCTGGATACTCGGCGCGGGAAATCCGACGCCGCAACATCGCTTGCGCGGCACCGATATCGAACCGATCGCCGCGGCGATGCTCGCGATCGCGCGTACGATCGCACTCGACGAACTCACCACCGCGGTCGCCGACCAGCAAAAACTTATCGCCGCCTACGAGGAGTTTTTCGAACGCTACGATGTCGTGCTCTGCCCCACGCTCGCCGCGCCGCCGGTGCGCATTGGCGAGCTCGCCCTCACGCGCTCGGAGGTGCTGAAGGTGGGGCTATTGACCCGCCTGCGAGCCCCGGCACTCATCGGGAAAGCCGCGCGCGAGATCGCCGCGCGGATGTTCGACTGGCTCCCCTCGACGCCGGTCTTCAACCTCACCGGGCAACCGGCGATGTCGGTGCCGCTGCATTGGAGCGCCGACGGCTTGCCGATCGGCGTGCAGTTCGCCGCCCGCCGGGATGACGAGGCGACGCTCTTCGCGCTCGCCGGGCAACTCGAACGGGCGCAGCCCTGGCGCGAACGCCGCCCGCCCCTCTGGAGCGCCGCCTCGTAACGGTGCCGGGGCGGCTCGCACTCTGCCACCCTGTTGGCACAGGAAGCTGCGAAGATGCCCCCATGGTCACCCTTCATCGCTTGCCGAGCCTCCGCGGGGGTGGTAGACTCTCTGGGTTGCCCTCACGGGTACTTGTGCGTGCGTTTTCGCACGAACGCTCTTGCCCTGCCGCTAGAGGTCAGGGTCGTCCGGGTCTGCATCCGGCGTCCAGAGGAGTCATTCGGTTGAGTCAGTTTGAGGCTTCCCTGCGGCGTGGCTGCGGATCACTAGATCTGCGAACGAAAGGCTGAACCGATGTCAACCCCAACGAAAGTGAAGCGCGCGACCAAAGATCGCCGCCCCAAGAAAAAACCGTGCTCGCTCTGCATCGAGAAAGCGGTCGACGTCGTCTATCGCGACGTGAGCCGCCTGCGCAAGTACGTCTCGGAGCGCGGGAAGATCGTTCCGCGCCGTATCTCCGGCGCATGTTCGAAGCATCAGCGCATGGTCACCGTCGCCGTAAAACGCGCGCGCGTTATCGCCTTCCTTCCCTTCGTTGCGGAGTAGGCGGAGACGTAGTGAAAGTTATTCTCTCCCAGGATGTAAAGTCGCTCGGTAAAACCGGCGATGTCGTCGAGGTTGCCGAGGGTTACGGCCGCAACTACTTGCTGCCGCGCGGCCTCGCCGCCGAGGCGAGCAAAGGGGCGATCGCGCAACTCGGGCAGCAACGTGCCGCCGCCGCCAAACGCGAAGCGAGTGCGCTCGCCGATGCCGAGGCGCTCGCGCAGCGGATCTCCGAAGCGAAGATCGCGGTCCCGGCAAAAGCGGGCGGCAACGGCAAGCTCTTCGGCGCGGTCACCAATGCCGATATCGCCGAGGCGCTCGAACGCGAGCTCGCGGTCGCCGTCGACAAGCACAAGATCGAGATCAAGGCGCAGATCAAGGCGCTCGGGTCCTACCCGGTGGAAATTAAGTTGCATCGCAACGTCACCGCGAAGGGCACCGTGAGCGTCGTCGCGGCCTAACCGAAAGCGCAACGAGATGGCGTCGGGCGCCGACACGCGCACCGAGCGACGCCTCCGCCGGCGCGTTGGTGCTGAAGAAGAGCTGCTGCGCCATGTCGGCGCACTGCTCGATCTTCTCGCCGGAGCGATCGGGCAAGATCAAGTCGTCCTGCGCGCCGGAAAAGTCAGCGCGCTCAAACTCCTTCGCTCGGCCACGCTGCCCGATCGCCTCTGTGCGCTCGGGCGCTTGGTCTTCGAGGACCCGACG